>JAHBVV010000013.1 GCA_019637335.1 Candidatus Hydrogenedentota bacterium
ATAGCGTGCCGCTATTCTGCCTCCGCCAACCGTAGCCACTCCCGGTACACGGCTTCAATGGCCTCCTTGCTGACCTCGCCGTCCCACAGCGCCGCGCCGTAGCGCAACACCAGCGGCTTATCCGGCGTGACGTCCAGCGGCTCGCGCCAGAGGTTGATCGTGGCCGAGAGGTACGCGAAATGCTCCTTCATCGTGAACCAGAGCGCCGGACGCACATTTCCGGGGGCATCAAACATCGCGACGGTCACCGGCTTTTCTCCGGCGGGCGCGGTATAGGCGCACCACGCGCCCGGCGTGAGGTGTTCGTCGCCCCGCACCAGCTCGCCGAGCTCGCCGCCGGGCGTGATGAAGGCGCCCACCGTATCCATGGATTCCACGAAGCGCACGCCGAGCCCGTGGTAGTGGGAGCCGCCGAGCGTGGCCTTCTCCTTCCCGGGCGGGACCGTGAAACGGGATTCCCACGTCAGCAGGGCGGGGGAGGGACCCGCAAAGACCGTGATGCTCCGCGCTTCCTGTAGCCGCGGTTCGCCCGAGTCCGGCCCGGTCCAGTCGACATGCTGGGTGAAGCGCGCAAACGCAACCCCACCGCGTTCGCCGGTTTCCAGCCCTTCAAAGGCACGGTGGACCTGGCGGCCCGGCGTCTCGCGTTCCTCCCAGAAGTTCACGCCATCCACCTTGATGGCGTACATCATCGCGTGGTGGTGCAGGTGGTCGTGGGGGGCGTCGCGCAGCACCTGGACACGGGCGGGCGAATACCACTCCTGGACGTATGGCTTGAAGGGAACGCCATCGAAGCGGTAGCGGAGGAGGGGCGCGTCGCCGTGGCGAATCCAGATGGAGTCCCCTTCCTCGGCGACGGTGAGGGCGGGCGGCGGACTGGCCCCCGCGGAAAAAAAGGCGATCCCCACGACGGCAATCAGTGCGGCAGGCATTCCCACGATACCACCTCCTTCCTGGGATGGAAGGTTATTCCCCAGAACTGACTTTCAGCATACACCTATTGCCGGTGGGAGTCCAGCAGGCTGCTAGGGCCGAAATACGCTTAATTTGAGCTCGGCGATGCTCCGGTAGTCTTTGGCGTTGGCCGTGCAGAGCATACCGCCATCTTCCACCGCGGTGGCCGCAATGAGCGCGTCGGGGACGCCGATATTCGATTTCAGCGCGTACTCTTCCAGGTAGATTGAGGCGCGGTGGCCAATATTTCCCGTCAGCGGGAGGATTTCAAAGTTCAATTCAGCGAGCACCGCCTTGGTGGCCTGTAACTCTTGCCTATTGCGAACGCCCCGGAGGAGCTCCATGTAGCTCACCACGGAAAGCGCAAGGCTATCCGCCTTATCGATGGCCGTCGCCGCCCGGGCATTGCCGCGCATGGCCCAGATGAGGACATCGGTGTCAAAGATCATCGAAACGGCCTTTGCGCAGGGCGCGCACATGGGCGACGGGGTCGGAGATATCATCCCGGTCCGCCCACATGCCGAAGAATTCGAGGTCTTTTATGCTGGGGCGCTTCTTGGTATCCCGGATGGGCTCGATTCGCGCCACCGATTTTCCCCGGTTGGTAAGGGTGACCGTCTCGTTCCGCGCGATGGCGTCCAGAATCTTTTTGGGGTTGCGCCGCATATCCAGAATGGTTGCCTTCATGGCTGGCCCTTTTTTTAGTGTGCACTTTAAGTATGTACTTTATGTGGCGTGCCTGTCAATTGAATGCTGGACGAAGTGGACAGAGTGGACAACCAACGATGTCTACTCCGTCCACTCGCCGCGGCGAGTCCACCCCGTACACCAGATAAAAAAGCGCCCGCGCGAAATCTCGCGCGGGCGCCTCAGATCTATGGCGGGGCCAGCCTCAACCCGGCCCCGCCTTAACCGCGTCTGCCCTATGCCGCCGCGGAGTGTGGGCTACGGAAGGCGAGAGTGTCGCCGTCCACATCTATAATCACAAGCTCGCCGTCGTGAATGGCCCCCTCCAGGAGCTTGATGGCCAGGGGATCCAGGATCATGCGCTGGATGGCCCGCTTGAGTGGCCGCGCGCCGTAGACCGGGTCGTAGCCTTGATCGGCGAGGAGGTCCAGCGCCGCCGGGGTCAGCTCCAGCTTCAGGCGCCGTTCGCTCAGCCGCTTGCTCAGCCGGCCCAGCTGCACTTCCACGATCTGGCGGATCTCCGCCTTCGTCAGCGGGTGGAACACCACGATATCGTCCACCCGGTTCAGGAACTCGGGCCGGAAGTGCCCGCGCAGCGCCGCCAGCACCGCCTCCTCCTTGTCCGTCTCGCTGCCGCCAGGCGCATTGAAGATCTGGCTGCCGATGTTGGAGGTCATAATGACCACCGTGTTCCGGAAGTCCACCGTGCGGCCCTGGCTGTCGGTCAATCGACCGTCGTCGAGCAACTGCAACAGGATGTTGAATACATCCGGGTGCGCCTTTTCGACCTCGTCCAGCAGAATCACGCTGTAGGGCCGACGCCGCACCGCTTCGGTGAGCTGGCCGCCTTCTTCATAACCCACATAGCCCGGGGGCGCGCCGATCATCCTCGCCACGGAATGCTTCTCCATGTATTCCGACATGTCGATGCGGATCATGGCGTCTTCGCTGTCGAACAGGCAGTCCGCCAGGGTCCGCGCGAGCTCGGTCTTGCCGACGCCCGTGGGGCCGAGGAAGATGAAGGAGCCGATGGGGCGCTCCGGCTCTTTCAGGCCGGCCCGGGCGCGGCGGACCGCATCGGCCACGGCGCGCACGCCTTCTTCCTGGCCGATGACCCGCTTGCCGAGGTGCTCTTCGAGCTTGAGCAGGCGATCCATCTCGGTTTCCAGGAGCTTGTCCACGGGGATGCCGGTCCAGCTCGACACAATCTTGGAGATGTGCTCTTCGGTCACGTCCTCGCTGAGGAAGCTGCCGGCGGCCTGCATTTCGGCCAGGCGCGCGCTCTGCGCTTCGAGCTTCTTCTGCAGCTCGTTCAGCGTGCCGTAGCGGATCTGCGCCACTTTCGCCAGATCGCCCTGGCGCTCCGCCGCCGCCTCCTGCACCTTCGCCGCGTCGATCTCCTCGTTGATGGCGCGGATGCCGTCGAGCACGTCCTTCTCCGCCTGCCACTGCGCCTTCTTGGCGTTCAGCACCTCCTTCATATCCGCGATTTCGCGGGCGATGGCGTCGCGCCGTTCGCGGCTGGGCGCGTCCTTCTCCTTTTTCAGGGCCAGGTGCTCCACTTCCAGCCGCCGGATGCTCCGGTCGAGCACGTCAATCTCATAGGGCATGCTGTCGATTTCAATGCGCAGCCGCGACGCCGCCTCGTCCATCAGGTCGATGGCCTTGTCCGGCAGGAAGCGGTCCGCGATGTAGCGGTGGCTCAACGAGGCCGCCGCCACGAGCGCGCTGTCCTGAATGCGCACGCCGTGGTGCAGTTCGTAGCGCTCCTTCAGCCCGCGCAGGATGGCGATGGTGTTTTCCACGTCCGGCTCGCCCACGAAGACCGGCTGGAAGCGCCGTTCGAGCGCGGGATCCTTCTCGATGTGCTTCTTGTACTCGTCGAGCGTGGTCGCGCCGATGCAGTGCAGTTCACCGCGCGCGAGGGCGGGCTTGAGCATGTTCGACGCGTCCATCGCGCCGTCCGCCTTGCCCGCGCCTACAAGGGTGTGCATCTCGTCGATGAAGAGGATGATGTCGCCCTCCGCCTCCTGCACCGCCGCCAGCACCGCCTTCAGGCGCTCCTCGAATTCGCCGCGGAACTTCGCGCCCGCGATCATGGAGGCGATATCCAGCGTGGCCACGCGCTTGCGCTTGAGGCCCTCGGGCACGTCGCCCGCCACGATGCGCTGGGCCAGGCCCTCGGCGATGGCCGTCTTACCGACGCCCGGCTCGCCGATGAGCACGGGGTTGTTCTTCGTGCGGCGCGACAGCACCTGGATCACCCGGCGCACTTCTTCGTCGCGCCCGATGACCGGGTCCAGCTTGCCGTCCCGCGCGAGCTGCGTCAGGTCGCGGCTGTACTTCTGGAGCGCGTCATAGGTCGCCTCCGCGTTGGGATCGGTCACGCGCTGGCTGCCGCGGATCTCCTTGAGGGACTTCATCACGGCATCGGCGGTGACGCCCAGGCGCGAGAGCACCTGCGCCGCCGCATCCCGCTTCTGGTCCAGAATGCCCAGCAGGATGTGTTCCGTGCTGAGGTATTCGTCCTTGAGCTGGCGCGCGGCCTTCCAGCCGGCCTCCAGCGCCGCCTGCGACTCCGCGCTCAGGTGCGGCTGCACCATGCCGCTGGTGACGGACGGCAGTTTCGCCATCGCCTCGGCCAGCGCCTGGCGCAGTTGGCCGGCGTTCACGCCGATCCGTTGCAGAATAGCGCCGACCGCGCCCTGGTCCTGGCTCAGGAAGGCCTGGAGCAGGTGGAGCGGCGCCACCTCCGTATGTCTGGCGTCGGAAGCGAGGCCTACCGCCTCGGACAGGGCCTCCTGCGCTTTGATGGTCAGTTTGTCAAGTCTCATGGTTCGCTGCTCCTCTCTCGTGCAGTTTTGTTCGGTTGTATAGGAGAAAGAGTCGTGCCAAGGTTTTGTCATTGGAAATAAACGACTTAGGGCGGGGCGATTGTGCCTGGTGCTTCAGAATAGAACGGAGGTGTTTCGGGATGGAGCTCTCGGGTGTGCCAGGTAGTCTGACGCACCACCCATCACCTGTGCCACGCGATTCGGCTACGCCGATTCGTGTGCCGGTGTTCAGGTGATCTCAAGACTTGGAATTGGCGCGGGCGAGCGGCTTGCGCTCATCCGGGCTGCAAGAGGGTTGGTCCAGGCATTCGCTGGCGGTCCAGGCGGTTTTCACAACGGGCACACGAATTCTCCTGCGGCGAATCTTCGACCGACGTTGTCGGATCGCGTGGCACACTTGCAGGTTCGGGACTCTCTTGAGCCGGGCAGCAGGTGTTGGCGGACTCCGCACCCACAAGCTCCGTCGCTACGCTCCTCCGCTTGAGGGTGGCACCCGTGGTGGGCTTGAGGGTGTTGCCCGTGGAGAGGTTGAGGGTGCCACCCTCAAGCGTCGCCGGGAACCGGCGTAAGCTTGTGGGTGTAAACACCATGAAGTAAACTTCCATTGTCTGCAAGACGGCAGCTTGGTTGTTACACACAATATGGGTGGCTACCTATGAACCGCATTCCGCACCGAAAGCAGCGCGAGACATTTAACACCCCCGGCGAACCCCACGAACTCACCTTCACGTGTTTCAAATACCGAAAGTTTCTGCACAGAGATCGGACGCGATGGTACGTTATAGATGCTTTGTCCCGCTTTCCCGGGCAATTCGAGTTTGACCTCTGGGCCTATGTCATCATGCCGGAGCATGTTCACCTGATCGTCTTTCCTCGTCCGGACGAGTACGACATGTCTGCCTTCCTGAAGTCCTTCAAACAGTCCGTCGCCCGGCGGGCGATTAATTATCTGCGGCGTAATAATCCCGACGGTTTGAAACATTTGGCCACGGGCATGCCCAACACGCCCTATGCATTCTGGATGGACGGCCCTGGTTATGATCGCAATGGAAAGAAGAAGGAAACCCTGGATACCATGGTGAGCTACATCCACAACAACCCGGTACGGCGAGGATTGGTGGAAGAGCCCGCGCAGTGGGAATGGTCCAGTGCCCGAGAGTGGCAGCAACCCGGTTCCGGTCATCTGCGGTTGGACCTTGATACTTATCCGTATTGAGGGGGCAGGCCGTAAACGTGGGAACCGCACCCACAAGCTCCGTCGCTACGCTCCTCCGCTTGAGGGTGGCGCCCGTGGTGGGCTTGAGCGGGGCATTCGTGGCAAGCCTGCGGGTGCGGGTTGCTGGATACCCCTTCAAGACAAGCTACTTCTGTTATCATTTTCCAAAATGGCCGCCAAACCCGGAAGTACCCCCATGCGACACACCCTCCTTGCCCTTCTCCTCACCGCCCTCGCCCAAACCTCAGCCCACCCCATCCCCGACGCCTGGACGCCCATCCTCCTTCCCGGCCATTCCGAGTTCACCTTCACGATGTACAGTACACCCAGCGACCTGGACGGCCTGAAGGAACTGGTGGCCGTGATGCAGCGCGAGCAATTGGGCAATGGCTTCGACCCCGGCCCGGCGGCGCATGCGAATTCGGCGGAACTACTCGAATACCTCGCCACCCTTGGCTGGCCCGCAGTGCTGTATCCCGGCTATCCGGGCTTTCAGATTGAAGGCGGGGTTTGTGCGTTTACGGACGCCGACGAAGCCGTGCTCCAGCGCTTTGCGGCGTCGGGCAACTTCCTCGCGGTGCAGCTGGGCGAGTGGGGCTACTACTTCCACAACCTCTCGATGGATGAAGGCTACTGGCGCGCGCAGTTCGGCGACAAACTGGACCAGTACCGCCACGAAATGAAGCCGAAGGGACTGGCGGGTTATGACGCGATGCCCGCGAGCAAGAAGGAGGCCCGCGATGTGCTCCGGCGCTATTTCCTCGCGCGGCAGCGGACCATGCGCGGGTGGAATCTGAGCGTTACGGGCCACTCCCACTACGAAGCCTATGCGCCGGCGTGGGGTGCGCGGCTGATCGGCCTGGAAGTGGGGGAGAACATCGCCTTCGCGCAGTCGAAGCTTGCCTTCGCGCGCGGCGCCTCCCGGCAATCGGGCGTGCCCTGGTCCGTGCAGGTAAGCCCGTGGTTCCACGGCGCCTGCACAACGGCGGGGCCGCTCACGGGGGTGGGCGGCAGCGCGCGCGGGCTGGACGCGGGCCATTCGCTCAGCTTCTACACGCGGATGTGGCTCCACGCCTGGTTTGCGGGCGCGGCCATGGTGACGCCGGAGAATAGTCTGGCCATTTTCTTCGAACCCGGCGAGCCCAGGTGGCGGCTGACGTCCCACGGCGAACGCGCAAAGGAGGTGTTTGCCTTCATGCGCAACCACGACCGCGGTACGCCGTACACACCGATTGCCGTGGTGCTCGACGAGTACGCGGGCTACAACGGGTTCATGGCGAAGCCCTGGGGCATTCTGGAACCCACGCCGGGCGACACCGAGATCACCGACCTCTTCGAGGAGCAGTTGTTTCCCGGAACGGACCTCTTCCACGCGCCGCCGGTGGATCCCGAAAACCCCGAGGCGGGCTACCTGCGCCCGACGCCCTACGGCGGGAGTTTTGATGTACTGCTGAGCTCGGCCCCGGCGAAAGCCCTCGCGAACTATCCGGTGCTGCTGTTGGCGGGTGATATGGACTTCGACCCGCGGTTCGTGGCGTCGCTGTTCGACGTATTGCGCGCGGGAACGCGGCTCCTCATGCTCCCGCGCCACGCCGAGGCGCTCGGCGGGGATTTCGCGCGGCTGCAGGGGACGGGGACCGTCGAAGTGCTGGAGGAATGGGAAAATCCGGCGACGGGACGTCCCGCGGCGATCTCGAACGCGCGCCTGGCCGAATTGGTGGAGGAATTGCTTCCCGTAGCGGTGTCGGGCGACCCGGTGCAGTACCAGATCAACCGCAACGCCGCCGGGTGGGTCGTGGAACTGGTAAACAACGACGGCGTCATCAAGCAGCGCGACACGCCCGCGGTGGTTGACCCGACCCGGGCGCTCTCGGTGACGCTGACGCCGCGCGCGCGGGTCCGCGAGGCGCGCGAGTGGACCGCCGATGGCGCGGTCCCGCTCCCCGCGCCGTACACGGTCGAAATACCGTCCGGCGAGACGCGCTTTGTGGAATTCGTCATCGAATAGGCCCCCAAGTAATACTTTAGCGGAATGAAGTTGGCTTGAATCGTCTGAGGCACAATTCCGCGCCGCAATGTAAGTGCGGACCAATGGGAGCGCGGGCGGCCCGCCCGCACCGCGCCGAAGGCGCGAATTAGATACGTGATGATAGCCCGGGCCAAATCGTCTCGCCAGTCAAACGTGCCGATCCTGCGGACATTCCATGCACCTCCGGTGCATTGCAGGCGGGGACGCCCTCCACGGCGCGTCTTCGACCTGCGCTCCCAGCCTTGCGCACTCTCGTCGCAGGATCGTGGCAACACAACTAAAAAAACTGACGCCACTTCATACGGCTAAAATGTTACACCGATAACAAAAGCGCCGCGGACCCCGGGGGCCCGCGGCGCGCACTATCGTGCCGGTAAGCGAAATCAGGAAGCGTGCTTCGCCAGGTAATCGGCCACGCCGTCGGCGGAGGGCGTCATCGCCGCGTCGCCCTTGTTCCAGTTCGCCGGGCAGACTTCGCCGTGCTCTTCGGTGTACTGGAGCGCGTCGAGCAGGCGGATGGCCTCGTCCACGTTGCGGCCCAGCGGCAGGTTGTTGACCAGCGCGTGCTGCACAACGCCCTGGCGGTCGATGAGGAAGAGCCCGCGCAGGGCGATGGCGTCGTCCACCAGCACGCCGTATTCACGCGCGATGTTCTTCGTGAGATCGGCCACCAGCGGGTACTGGATATTGCCGATGCCGCCCTTGTTCACCGGCGTGTTCTTCCACGCCCAGTGCGAGAAGTGCGAGTCCACCGAAACGCCCACGACCTCGCAATTGCGCCTCTTGAACTCGTCGAGCTTCTTGTCGAACGCGATGATCTCCGACGGGCACACGAAGGTGAAGTCGAGGGGATAGAAGAACAGCACGACATACTTGCCCTGGAGGCCGGACAGGCTGAAGGATTCGTTAAAGCTGTTGTCGGGCATCACGGCGGTGGCGGTGAAGTCCGGCGCGGGCCTGGTTACATGTACACTCATGGCATTCGTACTCCTTTTGGGTCGTTGAAACGGTATCTGGATACAGATCTCTCCCAGATTGGAAGAGGTGTTTACACACTTGCCCCGCGTTCGGACGGATCCCGCCCGTATGGCAGGTAATTACGGAACCCCGGCCGGCATCCCCGACACGCCGGTGGGGCAGTCTATCACGCGGCGGGCGAATCCGCCGCGGCCTGGCGCTGCGCCAGCTCGCGGTCGATGAGGAACAGGCCGCTCGGCGCGCCCTCGACCAGTTTCAATTGCTGGACGATGCCGTCGGCGTTCGACTCCTCTTCAACCTGTTCGGTCACGAACCACTCTAGAAAGGCGTGGCTCGCGTGGTCTTTTTCGTTCACCGCCATCGTCGAAAGTTCGTTGATACACTTGCTGATATGGCACTCGTGCTTGTAGGCGTCTTCGAAGGCGGCGAGGGGGGTGGGCCACTCCGCGGGCGGCGCGGGTATCGCCTCCAGGATAACGCGGCCGCCCCGGTCGTTCAGGAACTTGACCAGGCGCTGCGCGTGCCCCAGTTCTTCGCGGGTTTGCAGCGTCATCCAGTGCGCGAAGCCCTTGAGGCTCAAGTGATCGAAATAGTTGGCCATGGCGGCGTAGATGTAGGCGCTGGCGAGTTCTTCGTTGATCTGCTTGTTGAACGCATCCTGCATGGCCTGGCTGATCATGGCGTTTCCCTTCTTGCTGAACCGGTACGTTTGCTCGGCCGAACTATCGGCACGCGGGGCACAGCCCCTCGAATTCTATGCGGTGTTCCAGAATCTGAAATCCATGCGCGCTCTTCCGGGGACGCCGTATCCGCGTGCCCGCCGTCATGGGGACATCGTCCACCTTGCCGCACCGCTGGCAGCGCACGTGATAATGGGGCGATGTCTCGCCGTCAAAGCGCGCCTGCGCCCCACCCGATTCCAGCCGCCGAACCCGGCCCAACCGGGCGAGCACATCCAGATTCCGGTAGATCGTGCCCAGGCTGACATTGGGCAACTCCCGCCGGACTTCCTCATACAGCTCGTCGGCGGTCGGGTGGCTGTGGAGCCGGCAGAGCGTCTCCAGTATCACCGTTCGCTGCCGGGTCATCCGCTGTAGGGGTGAATTCATGGCGCATTCCTAAATAAGAATGATTATTAATAGCATATGCGGAGGCGTCAAGTCAATTTCTGTTCCAAAATCCAGCGCAACGCCACGTGGTGTTGCGCCACCCGGATGGGCGTCCCCCTACAGGCGCGCCAGGGCCACCCCGGAAAAATAATGCCGCAGAATGGCCTCATAGCCCAGGTTTTCCCGCGCCATGCCATTCGCTCCGTGCTGGCACAGGCCCACGCCGTGGCCCCGGCCCGCGCCGCGAATATGCACTGTTCCACCTTGAATTGAAAAAGTGCACAGCGCGCTCGGCAGGTTTTCGAAAGCCCGCCGGATGTTCAACTCCTTGTTGATTACCGCGCTCTTTCGATCACCCACCACCCGAACCGACTTCAGGCGCCCGCTAACCCCGCGCTCCAGCGCCTCAATCGACCGAAGGTTGCCGATGCCGTAGTCGCGGTTGAATTGCGCCGAGAGCTTGGCGAGGGATATCGACCGGGTCCAGCGGTAGTAGTCCTTGTCGCCCGCACAGTAGGCATGGCCACCCGAATTCAGCCACCGCTCGGCGTGGTTATGGGACCCCCGCCGTTCGCCATCGCGCGAGTCCGGCCGCCCGCGCAGCGCGGGCTGGGCCGCGCCATCCCACACGTTCTCGTTGCTTTCCGTCCAGCCGCCGCAATTCGATGAAAAAACGGTCGGTACAATGCTCTTGTCCGCCGCGACGAGAATGATGCCCTCGGTTTCCTTCACGGCCTGATCCGTGCGGGGATCGTAGAGCCCGCGCCCGCCAAACGCGCGGCAGTGCTGCTCGATGCAGAAGTCGTACCCGTCGAAAAAGTGTTTTCCGCGCGCGTGCACCAGGACTTCGCTCCGCGCGGCGACCGCCTGGGCCTTGAGCGCCTCCAGCGGCCAGGAGGCGTACATCTCGGCGGGGAGGATGCCGCGGAGGTACTCCTCCAGCGCGACCTCGCCCAGAAACGCGGTGTGCCCGGTATGATCGGCCAGAATTTCCATGGGAGCGGGAACCGTGACCGGCGGATGGCCCTTGCGCGCGTCCGGCAGGGTCAGCAGGCCCTCGGAGCGAACCGTCACCGGCGAGGCCGCGTGCAGCACCTCGCCGCCGGTTGCGCTCCGGAAGGTGATGTTCGCCCGGGCGCGGTTGTCGACTTCTTCGCGGCTCCAGGCCCAGACCTTCTGGCCCTGCAACTGCTTCTTCAGGGCCTCCGCCTCGGCTTCCGAGGCGCAGCGCCGCACCGCGAGCCAGTAGAGGCGGTTGTCGTGCAGCGCGCCTCCGCTTCCGGCGACCGCATGTCCCATGGTGGTCACGCTGGGCGCGAAACCCTGCTTGCGCCAGTGCTCCAGGGCATCGCGCAGCGCCGCCGTTTCGTGGTGTTCGAAGGCCTTCACAAAGACGGGCCACGATTTCTTCGCCGGGCCCAGTGTCCGCGCGGAGACCTTCCAGGTTCCCGCCGGGAGGCGTCTGAGGCCGATATCGTGGGCGGACACCACCAGTTCCTGCTCCGCGATGAGTACTTCTTCCTGGGTGGACTGAAGGTATTGCAAGCGGACGCGGAAGCTCTCGCGCGCCGGCGGGCGCAAACCGGCCTCCACGGTGTCCTCCCGGGTGGGCGGCGGAGTGGCCCCGGTATCGCGGCGCGGCGGTGGGCTGCTGGAGTGGCCGCAGCCGGAAAGAATAAGGATCGCCGCCACGGGGGCCACAGCAAACGCCAGGCGCGCAATACGGCCATACGACTGCATTATTTGAATGGCGTATTTCCTCACGGGGCGTCCCGCAGTGCCTGGCGCAGCTGACCGCCGGCTTCCGCGAACTGGCGATCAGCCTCGGCGATGGAAACGCCGCGCATCAGGGCGATCAGTGCGACCGGAATGCGGTAGTCCGCGTGTTCGAGGGCGTCCCGAGCGGCTTCCGGGCTGGTACGCGCGAGCGCGGCCACCATACCCTCGGCGCGGCGGCGCAGCTTGGCGTTCGACGCGCGCATGGACACCATTCGCCCTTCATAGACGAAGCCTGCCAGGGCCATGGCGCCGGTCGAAATGATGTTGAGGGCGACCTTCGTCGCCGTGCCGGCGTTGAGGCGGGTGGAGCCCGGCAGGAGTTCAGGGCCGGTGGGCAATGTGATGCAGTAATCCGCCGTGTTCTCCGGGATCTGTGGGTTGCAGCAGAGGAGGGCGGTGGGAATGCCCGCGCGCCGGGCCGCTTCGAGCGCCGCGCGCACATAGGGGGTCGTGCCCGAGGCCGCAATGCCCACGACGAAGTCGTCCGGCCCCGGCGCGTGGGCGAACAGATCCTTCACGCCGAGCTCCGTGTCGTCCTCCGCGCCCTCGGCCCCGTCGCGCAGGGCCCCATCGCCGCCCGCCATAATACCCACCACGCGATCCGCCGGTACGCCAAAGGTCGGGGGGCATTCCGAGGCGTCCAGCACGCCGAGCCGCCCGCTGGTGCCCGCGCCAAGGTAAAACAGCCGCCCGCCGCGCCGCAGGGTGTCGCCCGCGCGCCGCACGGCCGCCGCCAGGTTGTGGGCCTGTTGCCGCAACGCGCGCCCGACCATGGCTTCGTGCCCGATCATCGCGTCCACGAAGGCCTCCGGCGTCATGCTGTCGATCGGATCCTGGCCACGGCACACCCCTTCCGTCGGGGACTGCGCCGAGACATCCGGGGAGAACAGGTGACACCAGTCCTCATTGCCGGACAGATTTCGCAGCTCGACGGCGGCACGGTGGCTTCGGTGGCGCAGGGGCGTGGGCACGAGGCGGCGTTCCATACCCACGGCGTTGAAGTAGGTTTCGCGGAAGAGGCCGCAATGTTCGATGACGCCGCCCTGCGTAATCAGGGGCACGGGATCGGCGCCGGGCAGTTGGAAGAGGGCGGCGAGCGTCAACGAGGCCAGCTGCCGGGCCTGCGCCGTGATACAGCCGCGCGCAACGGCGTCGCCTTCGTCCGCCGCCTCGCAGACGGTCCGCGCCAGGGCGGCCAGCTCTTGCCGGGTCGCCGCCAGGGACCAGGGGATCAACTCCTCGGTATCGTCGAGCTTGAGCATTTCGGGGATGCGCTGCTCCAGCGATGTTCGGGCGCCCGCGCGGTCTTCGGCGCGCGCAATGGCCCGCAGCGCGCTCACGGCGATGTGGTACGCGCTGCCTTCGTCGCCCATGACCGGGCCGCGCCCGCCCACGCGGTGGAAGTGCTGCTGTCCGTCGTGGATGAGAATGGATGCGCCCGTGCCCGCGATGACGAGCATGCCCGGGCTGTCCGGGAAGTGCGCGTACGCCAGGGGATGCAGGTCGGTGGTGATGCAAAGCGCGCCCAGGCGCGGAACCGCCGCAAGCTGGGCGGCGATATCCTGCCCGATGCGCCGCGACATGACCCCGGCTATACCGGCGAGCACGGTGACGCCGGTCTGATCCGACGGGATGAGTTCGCGTGCGAGTGAGGCGATAACGCCGGCCGTGGTGGCCACGCCGTAGGCGAGCGGGTTCGAAGGGCCGGCCTCGGTCTCCGCCACGAGGCGATCGCCGTCGTAGAGCCCGGCCGTGGTCCGCGTGCCGCCGCCCTCGATTGCCAGATACCACCCCATCAGGAGGCCTCCCTGCCCGGCGCGTTCCAGCCGGGGCAGTAGCGCGCGATTGCGCCGGGGCGCAACGTCCCGTGCTTCGCAATATCGTTCAAGAGAAATGCGCTCGGGTTCGGCGTTCGGGCGAGCGTCTCGCGATCCACGTGCACCAGCCCGTAGCGGCGCCGGTAGCCGTGACAGCCCTCGAAGCCGTCCAGCAGCGAACGGTGGCAGTATCCGAGAATCCTGTGGCCCCTTGCGCGCGCCTCCAGCACGGCGGTGGCATGGTCCGCAATGAAGGCGCAGCGCTCCGCATCGTCCTCGGTGGCGATGCCGCAAGTTACCAGGATGGGGACGTTCCAGTGTCCGGCGCGATCCAGTGCGCCCGGGAGAGCGTCCGGCGCGGGGAGGCCTTCATCCGGAAATGCCGCGCGTCCATCCGGGCCCGCGTACCGGGCAAAGCGCGATGCCGGGCGCGTGGGGGAGGCGAAAACCGAGCGCCGCCCGGGAAGGGAGAGGGCGACAAAGTCGAAGGGGGGCGCGCTGCCAAGGTCCGCCGCCAGCGCATCCGCGTATTCCCGCTCCCGGGCCCATTGCTGCCAGCGCGTGGCCCGGAGATCCCAGGGGCTGTGCGGATCGAGGGGTTCCAGGGCAGGCGCGGCGATCGAAATGCCCAACTGGTGCGCGCCGCCTTGCTCGCGGAGGAAGTTGCGCGCGCGCAGATGGACCGCGCGAAGTTGCGCCGCCGCCTTCCGGGTGAATCGGCGGGCGCCCGCGGGCCGGGGCCAGCGGCAATCGCCATAGGCCATCCGCCGCCACAACGCGGGATCGTGTATCGGACCCCAGTGGCGGCAGTGGGGTGAGAGGGCTTCGAAAACCCGCTCCAGATAGCCCTGGAACCAATCCCCCGCCGCCGGATTCGCCCAAGCGCCGGCATCGGCGAACCACGCGGGCAGGCTTTGCTCCTGGAGCACTGCGACGGGTGTGACGCCCTGGCGGCCCATCGTTTGGAATACGTCCCGGTAATGGGCCAGCACGCTTTCATCGATGCGGTCGGGCGCGGGGGCGACGCGCGCCCAGGAAAGGCTGTATTGAAGGACGCTCAGCCCGAGCTTGTGCGCCAGCGCGATGTCGTCGCGCGCGCGGTTGAGGTGATCCGCCGCAACCTCGGAGGTCGCGCCGCCCGCGATCCGGCCCGGGCGCTGTTCGAAACGCCACCAGTCCGAGTCGAAATCCCGGCCCTCCACGGCATGGGCATTCAGGGTGGCCCCCCAGAGCAGGCTGTCGTCGGCATTCGGCACGTGAACGGAGACTTCCCCAACATGTTAAGAATTGCGGGTCATTTTGTGCGCATTGTACCCGGCGCGGCGCGCAGCCGCAAAAAATAACCGGGCGATAGCACTGAATTGGGCGCTGGATCGTTGTAAGCATTCAGCGGAATGAAGTCTGGATTGATTCTTCCACGACACAAACCCGCTCCGCAACGGCAGCGCGGGCCAATGGGAGCACGGGTCGAAGATGCGCCGTGGTGGACGGCCCGCCCGCATGGCGCCGAAGGCGCAAAAAAGAACGCGGGGAAGCAGCCGAAGTGCTTCCCCGCGGGCGTTTACTCGCTCTGGCGCGCCGCTCAGCTTGCCGGGTTTGGACTGAACTCGGAGGCCTTGTCCTCCTTGTCCTTGTACTCGTCGGCGGTGTCGAGCGGGTCCTTGCCCTCTTCGATGAGCGGCCACTCGGCGGCGTACTGCTTGTTGAGCTCGATGTAGCTCTGCCACTTCTCGGGGACTTCGTCTTCGGAGAAAATGGCCGTCACCGGGCACTCGTCGACGCATACGCCGCAATCGATGCATTCTTCCGGATCGATAACGAGCATGTTTTCACCTTCGTGGAAGCACGCGACGGGGCACACGTCCACACAGTCGGTGTATTTGCACTTGATGCATGGTTCGGTAACAACAAAACCCATGATACATTCTCCTGGTCTATCGCGGTTAGTCCGCGACACGGGTCTGATCAAAGTTATGTGCGGGCCGAAATCGACTCAGCCTGAGTTGATTCTAACAATGGATCCGCCACGGTATCAACGGAATCGCTATACAGCTGTTTACGCCGTTTAACAATTCCATGCGCACTTCCCGCGCCCCGGGCATGCGCGGCCGGGCCGTGGGGCCGCGCTATTGCCGCTGGCTTTTTTCCGCGTCGTGCGTGAACTTGTCACAAAGCGGGTACGTTCGGGAATCCGATTGCTCGTCGAACTCGCGCAGCAGGTCGCGTTGTTTTTTCGAAAGCTTCTGGGGCGTCTCCACGACGATCCGCACGATCTGGTCGCCCTGGCGGTAGCCGCGCAGATCCGGCATACCCAGCCCGCGCAATCGGAGCTGGGCGCCCGTCTGGGCGCCGGCGGGGATCTTGAGCTCCGCCTCGCCTTCGAGGGTGGGTACCCGCACGGAGGCCCCGAGCGCGGCCTGGCTGAAGGTCACCGGTATCTCGCAGTGGATGGTGGCGCCGTCGCGCTCGAAAAACGGGTGTTTCTGGACCTCGATGAAGATGTACAGGTCGCCCCGCCGACCGCCGCCGTGGCCCGCTTCTCCCTCCCCCGTGACGCGCAGCCGCGATCCGGAATCGACACCGGCGGGCACGTCCACGGAAAGTTCGCGCGTGCCTTTGGTCTGGCCCTTGCCGTTGCACGCGCCGCAAGGCTTGGAAATCGTTTTGCCCGCGCCCTGGCAGTGGGGGCAGGTGCGGGTCACGCTGAAAAAGCCGTGGGCGACGCGCACCTGGCCCGCGCCGTGGCAGTGGGGGCAGGTTTCCGGCCGGGATCCCGGGGCGGCGCCGGATCCCTTGCAGTCGCCGCACGCTTCCCGGCGGTTGTAGCGGATTTTCTTTTTCGTGCCGAACGCGGCGTCCTCCAGCGTAATGGAGAGGCGCAGTTCGAGGTCGTTGCCCGCCTGGGAGCCACCCGGCCCGCGCTTGCCGCCCTGGCCGAAGAGCATGTCGAAGAAATCTTCGAATGGCGCCTCGAAGCCGCCCCCGCCCCCGCCGCCGAAGCCCTGGCCCCCGAAGCCGCTGAAGCCCTGGCCGTCGGCGGATCCGAAGCGGTCGTACTGGGCGCGTTTGTCGGGGCTCTTGAGCACGTCGTACGCGGCGTTGATCTGCTTGAGCTTCTCTTCCGCCTCCTTGTCGCCCCCGGTCTTGTCCGGGTGGTACTTGTGGGCGAGTTTCAGGTAGGCCTTGCGGATTTGCTCCTGCGTGGCGGACCGGTCAACGCCGAGAATTTCGTATAGGTCAGTCGATTTTGGCATGGATTCCGGTTCCAGGACACGTTGTAGAAGGTAAACCCATGGCCCGCGCGCGGCCGGCCATGGGCAAGTCTACACCAAGTGCGTGTCAAGCGCTACTTGTTCTTGTCGTCGTCGTCCACCACGGTGAAGTCGGCGTCCACCGTGTCGCCGGCGTCGTCAGCGGGGCCTTCCGCCGCGCCGGCCTGACCCGGGGCCGCGCCGCCGTCCTGGCCGCCCGCGCCGCCCGCCTTGTACATGGCCTCGGCGAGTTTGTGGGAGGCTTTCGTCAGGTTCTCGGCCGCGGCTTCAATAGCCGCCGTGTCTTCGCCTTCCAGCGCCTTCTTCACGCCCGCGATGGCGGCCTCCACCTCGCTTTTCTCCGCCGCCCCGATCTTGTCCGCGTTTTCGCTGAGCAGCTTTTCCGTCTGGTACACCAGGCTGTCGGCGTTGTTTCGCGTTTCGATCTTCTTCTTCTTGGCCTTGTCCTCGTCCGCGTGGACCTCGGCCTCGCTCACCATCTTGTTGATCTCGTCCTCCGACAATCCGCTGGAGGTCTCGATCTTGATCTTCTGTTCCTTGCCGGTCGCCAGGTCCTTCGCCGAGGCGTGAAAGATGCCGTTGGCGTCGAGGTCGAAGGAAACTTCGATCTGCGGGATGCCGCGCGGCGCCGACGGAATGCCCATCAGGTCGAAGCGCGCCAGCGTGCGGTTGTCCGACGCCATCTCGCGTTCGCCCTGCAGCACGTGGATCGTGACCGCCGTCTGGTTGTCCGCCGCAGTCGAGAAGATCTGCCGCTTCGTCACCGGGATGGTGGTGTTCCGGTCGATCAGCTTCGTGCAGACGCCGCCGAGCGTTTCAATGCCGAGCGACAGCGGGGTGACGTCGAGCAGGAGCACATCCTTGACGTCGCCGGAGAGCACACCGGCCTGGATCGCCGCGCCGATCGCCACGACTTCGTCCGGGTTCACCCCGCGGTGGGGCGCCTTGCCGAAGATGCTCTCCACCACCTTGCCGACGGCGGGCATGCGGGTCATGCCCCCGACGAGAATGACTTCGTCGATGTCGGAGGCGCTCAGGCCGGCGTCTTCCAGCGCGCGGAAGCAGGGGTTCTTGCTCCGCTGGAGAAGGTGGTCGGCCAGCTGCTCGAACCTGGCGCGCGTCAGCGTGTAGTTCAGGTGCTTCGGGCCCGACGCGTCCGCCGTGATGAACGGCAGGTTGACGTCCGTGCTCATCGCGCTCGAAAGCTCGCACTTGGCCTTTTCGGCGCCTTCCTTCAGCCGCTGGAGGGCCATGGGGTCCTTGCGCAGGTCGATGCCCTGCTCCTTCTGGAATTCCTCGGCCAGCCAATTGATGATGACCTGGTCGAAGTCGTCGCCGCCCAGGTGCGTGTCGCCGCTCGTGCTCAGCACCTCGAAGCTGTCGTCGCCGATCGCGAGAATGGAGATATCGAAGGTCCCGCCGCCGAGGTCATACACCGCCACCTTCTCGTCCTTCTTCCGCTCCAGGCCGTAGGCCAGCGCCGCCGCGGTGGGCTCATTGATGATCCGCAGCACTTCGAGGCCCGCGATCCGGCCCGCGTCTTTCGTCGCCTGGCGCTGCGCGTCGTTGAAATACGCGGGCACCGTGACGACCGCCTGGGTCACCGTCGTCCCCAGGTAGGATTCCGCCGTCTCCTTCATCTTCTGAAGGATCATGGCGGAAATCTCCGGCGGGCGGTAGCTCTCGCCCATGATTTCGACCTGGCAGTCGCCCGAGGAGGTCTCGCCGACCTTGTACGGCACGATCTTTTCCTCTTCCTTCACTTCATCGTGCCGGCGGCCCATGAATCGCTTGATCGAGAAGATGGTGTTGGTCGGGTTGGTTACCGCCTGGCGCTTGGCCACGGCGCCGATCAACCGCTCGCCGTCCTTGTTGAACGCAACCACCGATGGCGTGGTGCGGTTTCCCTCGGAATTGGCGATGACAACGGGCTCACCGCCTTCCATCACCGCTACGCAGGAATTGGTGGTGCCCAAGTCAATTCCAATTACTTTGCCCATGGTTTCTCAGCCTCCTTCGGATTCATCCCGAGCCGGGTTTGTAAGTTTAGCATGTATATCAACCGGGGTTCAGCGCCCGCCGGGACGCGCGATTACGGCTCGCCGCCGCCCGGCGCGTCACCCGCCCTGACTTCGTCCGGTTCAAGGGGCGTGACGGGCGCCGGGGCGCCGCTGCTCACCACGACCTGGCTTGGCCGGAGCACGTAGTCGCCCAGGCGGTAGCCGCGCTGGAATTCTTCCATCACCGTGTCCGCCGGATACTGGTCCGAGGGCTGGTGCGTCAGCGCCTCGTGTACGTTTGGATCAAAGTTTTCGCCGACCGACGGGATCGGTTCCAGGCCCTGATCCGCCAATACATTCGAAAACTGCTTCACAATCATCTCGACGCCCTGCGCGAAGCCGTCGCTCTTGATGTCGGCATGGCTCAACGCGCGTTCCAGATTGTCAACAATCGGCAGCAGGCTGCGCATCAGGCCCTGGGCGGCCGTTTTCCGGAGCTGCTCGCCCTCGCGCAACATCCGCTTGCGGTAGTTGTCGAATTCCGCCCGCGCGCGCAGCAACTGATCCTTCAACTCGTCGCGCTCGCGCTCCAGCGCTTCCAGCGCGGCTTCCGCCGCGCTCAGTACGTTCTCGCCCTCGCCCGCTTCCGATATCTCGGCTTCGGGGATGGTCTCGTCCTCGGATTCCGGCTCGGGCGCGGCTTCGCCGGGCGCTTCCTCGTCCAGCGGCGCTTCCCGCCGAGTTTCCAGTTTCTCGTTCAACTCCATGGCTTTCTTCTTCTTGCGCTTCTTCATTACAACTCTTCTGTTGACCGGCGTCCTGCCGGGGAGTAGGGGACATTGCGCGGGCTCATTGCGACAGGCGCGTCAGTATCCGCCCGACCATGCCGGCCGTGTAGTCCACTATGGCGGTGAGCCGCGAATAGGGCATCCGGCGCGGCCCCAGCACGCCGATCATGCCGACCGGCTCGCCCTTACAGTAATAGGGCGACGCAATCACGCTGATGTCGTCCAGGCCGGACGCGCCCTCGATGCGCCCGATATGAATCGAACTGTTGACCCGATCCCGATCGGAGAGCGCGTGGCGGAGCATGTCCAGCAGAACAGTGCGCTCCTCCATCAGGCCCAGCACCTCGCGCGCCTTGCCCAGGTCCTGGAATTCAGGCTGATCAAACAAGTGCGACGCGCCCTCCAGGTACAGTTGCGCCGGCCGCTGGGGCGGCGCCAGACCAAGCACCCTGAGCGCCAACTCGGCAATCTTGCGCTGTTCGTCCAGGAAGTCCTTGAGCCGGCTTTCGATAGTCTTCGCAAGCCCGTCAAGCCGCGCGCCATACAAGTGATCATTCAAGAACTGCGTAAGCTTCTGTAACTCTTCGGGATAAATCCCCTCTTTCAACTGGACGGTAAGCGTCCGAACCCGGCTGTAGTTGTCCACTATCAGGATCGCGACCCGCTCGGGCCCGACCTGCATAACCTCCAGGCGTTTCACATACGCGTGATCGTCGCTGGGCGCCTCGGCCAGCCCCGCCTGATTGGAGATCAGCGCCAGGAGCTGGCTCGTATGCCGCAACACATCGTCCGCGTCGCTGAGCCGTTCGGTGAATTCCTCCTCGATGCGGCTCCGCTCGCGAATCGTAAGTTCATGCACCTGCATGAGATAATTCACATAGTAGCGGTACCCGGCGTCCGTGGGAATTCGCCCCGAACTGGTGTGGATTTGCTGGAGAAACCCCAGCTCCTCCAAATCCGCCATCACGTTGCGGACCGTGGCCGGGCTGAGCCCGAGATCGAATCGCTTTACCACGGAGCGAGAGCCTACGGGCTCGGCCGACAGAATATAGCTGTTTACAACGGCCTGCAGTATAAGCTGTTCACGTTCATTGAGATCGCGCACATCCGTCATGGCGGGGTACCTGGGTTTAGCACTCATCCTGTTCGAGTGCTAACAGCTGACCCAAGTCTAACATACGCCCGAGGGTGTGTCAAGCCAACTGCCAGGGCAATCATTTAAGCCCGATCAAGGTATTTGGGCGTAAACTTGAGTTGATTTGGAGCCTTGAATCAATGAAAGTGAGCGTGTTGGAGCGCCGGCATCTTTGCCGGCAAGGATGCCAGCGCTCCAACACGCGCTCTTTTTTACATTTCAGGTGGTTCGTATGGCGCTCGGCTCGGGCAGGACGTTTGAATTCGATTGCCCTGAGCCAACCGCCCCGGTCCCGCGCAGTCGCCGGGCACGTTGCGCCGGGCGCCCGGCGGTCGATATAAGGATAGGCCTTCGTCGGGTTCAATCGGGTTTAGTTGTTGCTTTGGGTTGGGAGGTACGGTACAGAATGGAACATCATGGTCAGGCCCCAATCGTGTTTCGCGCCGCCGGCTCGCCCCGGGATACGGTGCGGGACCTGCTGGCGACGGTGGACATCCGCGAGAACGGCGATCGTCCCTGGGATCTTCGCGTGCACGATCCGCGGGTCTACCGCCGCTTTCTGCGGGAGGGCCGCCTCGGCCTGGGCGAAAGCTATATGGACGGCGATTGGGATTGCGACGACCTGGCGGAGCTGTTTAACCGGGTGCTTCGCGCCGATTTCACCGATCGCGTGGACTGGTGGCGCGTGATCATACCGGTGCTGCGGGCCCATCTCGAAAACCCCCAGCGCCGATCGCGCGCGCGGGAGGTGGCGGAGCGGCACTACGATCTCGGGAACAATCTTTTCGAGAAGATGCTCGACCCGCGCATGGTCTATTCCTGTGCCTACTGGAAGAACGCGGCGGATCTGGCGACCGCCCAGGAACACAAGCTGGACCTGGTCTGCCGCAAACTGGGGCTGCAACCGGGCATGCGCGTTCTGGATGTCGGGTGTGGCTGGGGATCCTTTGCGGCCTTCGCGGCGGAACGGTACGGGGTGGAGGTGGACGGCATCACCATCTCGGTCGAGCAGCGGGCGCTGGCGGAAGCGCGCTGCGCGGGGCATCCGGTCCGCATTCATCTCCAGGACTACCGCGACTGCAACGGCCAGTGGGACCGGGTCGTCTCCATCGGCATGCTGGAGCATGTCGGCGTCAAGAACTACGCGGCGTACATGGACCGCGTGCGCGGGTGGCTCACGCCGGACGGCCTGGCGCTCGTACACAGCATCGTGGGGCGCTATCCGGTGCGCCGGGGCGATCCGTGGGTCACGAAATACATCTTTCCCAATGGCATGACGCCGACGCCCAGCCAGCTCGGCGCGGCGCTGGAGCGGCGGCTGGTCCTGGAGGATGTGCACAACATCGGCGCGGACTACGACCGGACGCTGTTGGCGTGGTGGGAGAATTTCGACCGCCACTGGCCCGAACTGCGCGATCAGTATGGCGATCGCTTCTACCGCATGTGGCGTTACTTTTTGCACTACACCGCGGGCTCCTTCCGCGCGCGCTACAACAACGTCTGGCAGATGGTGCTTTCGCCCCGGGGCGTCCCGGGCGGCTACGAGGCCGTGCGCTGATGCGCGTC
Source organism: Candidatus Hydrogenedentota bacterium (assembly GCA_019637335.1). Lineage (NCBI taxonomy): Bacteria > Pseudomonadati > Candidatus Hydrogenedentota > Candidatus Hydrogenedentota bacterium. The sequence goes on from JAHBVV010000013.1 coordinate 22,165, forward strand.
CTGTTCAACGCCATGCAGGCTGGCAACCAGAGTGGCACGGGCCGCTACGTGGAGGAGCTCATCCCGCACCTGCTAGCGCTCGAGAACCCGCCCGAACTTACCGTGTGGTGGCCGGAGCGGGCGCCCGCGCCCAGCTGGGCCGATCGCGTGGATCTCGTCCCGCAGCGGCGCGGACTCTGGAACCGGCTTGCCCTGGAGCGGGCGGCGCAGCGGGCCCGCGACCGCTTTGACATTGTGCACTACCCCGCCAGCATCGGCCCGCTGGACGGGGGGGACAACGTCGTGTTGACGGTCCACGATTGCATTTTCATGCGGCATCCGGAATGGTTCCGGTGGGAACGCGCGCGCTATTACCGCTGGGCGGGGCTTCGGAGCGCGCGGCGCGCGGGGCGCATCATCGCCGATTCGGAGGCGACCGCCGGCGACGTGGCGGCGTACATGGGTATCCCGCGCGATCGCATTGACGTGGTTCCGCTCGCCGCCAGCGATCGATTTCGCCCGGCGCCCGTGGAGGAGATTGCCGCCGCGCGCGCGCGGCATGGACTCCCGGAACGCTTCGTGCTCTACACGGGCACCCTGGAGCCGCGCAAGAACCTGGCCGCCCTCGTTCGCGCGTGGGACGCCGCGGCGAAGGACATTCCCGACGCGCTGGTGATCGCCGGCCGCGCGGGATGGAAGACGTCGGGCCTGCATGAAGCAATCCGCGCCGCGCGCCACCGGGAACGCATCCTGCTGACCGGGTTTATTCCAGACGCGGACCTGCCCGCGCTCCTCAGCGGCGCGCGCGCCTTTGTCTGGCCGAGCCGCTACGAGGGCTTCGGCCTTCCCGTGCTCGAAGCGATGGCGTGCGGCGCGCCCGTGATAACCGCCGACTGTTCCAGCCTGCCCGAGGTCGCCGGCGACGCGGCGGTGCTGGTCGATCCCAACGATGAGGCGGCCCTTTCCCGGGCGATCCGCGCGATCTGCCTCGACGATGAAGCGCGCGCGCGGCTGTCCGTCTCCGGACTGCGCCGCGCCTCCGAATTCACGTGGCGGCGCTGCGCCGAGCAGACGTGCGCCACGTACGCGCGGGTCATTCAATCGCGGTAGACCCACAACCGGCCACAACCCCGGCTACCGGTTGAGCCGCATCCGGACTTTTTCCGCCGTCGGATAGCCCGCGGGATGCGCCGCGTGCGCGGGCGCGTGGTCCCCCCGCGCCGTGACGGGCCTCACCGATCCGGAGGGGGCGGATGGGCGGGAAACCTGGCCCGCCGGGGACCCGGGGGGCGGAGTCGTCGCGGACTGCGGCCCGAGCGGCGGGAGGGTGAGGCGCTGCCGGCCCTCCGTGTCCAGGCGCTCGCGGACCTGCTGTTTGATCGGGTTGGCAATCCGATCCTCGTAGCGCTGTTCGAGGCGGCCGAGGCCCTTGCGCTGGCGCACGAAGCGGCCGTAGTCCTCGTCCACCTCGACCCGAAACGCGACGTCGCGCGCGGCCAGCTCGTGCTTCAGGCGCGGAGAAAAGTCTCCCATCGTCCACACCGCGAAAGGCGCGTCGGGCGCGAAGTCCCGCCCCATCTCCGAAGCCATGGAGAAATGGATATCCGCTTCGCGCGTCCAGATAAGGTAGTCCTGAATCATGGGGGCGACCACGGGGCCGTCCTCAATCTCGAAGACCAGGACGCCATCCCAGTGCTGGAGGCGTTCCAGGGGCTCGGCGCCGTTGTGGTGCAGCGCGAGCACCTGCGCGAGCCGCACGGCGGTCCGTGCGTATTCCGCGCTGTCAATCGTGTTGGCCCAGTCCACAAACGCCGCCCGATCCGCCACGCCCGGCATCGCGCGCAACGCCTCGGCGACGCCCTCGCGCATCCGTCCACTGAAATGCGGGTGATTCCGGAACTCCTGAATCATGCCGCGCGGCACGTCGATTTTTCGGAGCATGCGCCGCGCCGTGCGCGGAAACACGTCCTTCCGGAGCGCGGCCACGGCCCGGCCCAGGTTGCCGTCGCCGATGTTTCCCACCTCGGTGCTGAGATCATAGGTTATATCCACATAGGCGTCGCCCACCTCGGGAACCAGGCCGCCCATCCACACGCCCCACCCGACTCGTCTTAACTCGTCGCGCAGGGCCGCGTTGTCCGTATCGTCATCCACATTCAGCCGTCGGGCAAGCAGCTTCCGCGCGCCATCTATCCCCAGGCTCCGGCGGATGTACACCCGCGGCCCGTACTCGAACAGGTCACCCGCCGCCGCAAGTTTCCCCGCGTAGTCCGCGATTTCGCTGGGCACCGCCTCGATCGCATACAGCGGGTCAAATACAACCCGCTTCAGCTTTCGGTACGGCGCTGACGCGAGCTGCTTCATGCTGTAGTTGAACCCCACGAGGGCCCCGGTGCGCTTGGGCGTATCCTGAAGCAGGTCCAGCGCGCGCAACTCCTGGATAGCCACGATCAGCGCGTCTTTTCCCAATGCCTCGGCGTCGCCCAGCGGCGACCGGATCACGTAGTGGTTGGTCGCGCCATCGTTGCGAACCTCGGGGTCCACGGTGAACAACTCCCCCGTCAGGAGGTACTCCGGGAGCAGGTCCGCCGCGTTCAGCACCGGGGGCGTCTCGTAATCGCCTTCGAGGGCGGGCGCGCCCGTGCCGGGATCGGGTTGGCCCTGCGCCCAGGCGCCCGGGGCGAGACCCAGCACAAATATCAGGGCCAGCGGCGCCCGGCGGCGGAGTTCGGCGATACGCATCCTGCAAAGCCTCCACAGTGGCGGCGGTTTCGCCCGGGGCATGCCCGAGTGGCGCCGCAACGAAAGAATATAATCCAGTATAACAGGCCCGGGCGGATCCCGAGACCGCACTCATGGTAGAGTGTGCGCCATGTCACGCACCACCCAAAACGCCGCCATCGACCTATCGATCATCATACCCAGCAAGAACGAAGGGCCGAACCTCGACGCGTTGTTGCCCGCCCTTCAGGAGGCCCTGCGGGAACTCGATATTCACGCCGAGATCCTGGTCGTCGATGCGGCGTCGGACGATGGCGCGCCGGATATTGTCGCCTCGCATGGCGCCCGATACCTGGCGGAACAGGGAACAGGATATGGCAACGCCATATTGACCGGCGCGCGCCATGCCCTCGGTAGGTATATTCTGACCATGGACGCGGATCATTCACATCCCGCACGGTTTATTTCCGACCTCTGGCATGCGCGGGAGCGCGCGGATCTGATCATCGCCTCGCGCTATACGGTCGGCGGCAGCGCGGATCAGCCCTTTATCCGGTTGTGTCTGAGCAAGCTGCTCAACGCGTTTTTTCGGATTGGTCTGGATTTGCCTGCGTCGGATCTTTCCAGCGGTTTTCGACTGTATCACAGCCGCGTTTTTCGTCGGTTTGAGCCAAAATACACGAGTTTCGTGATGCTTGTGGAAGTCCTCCTCCACGCGCTACGGGACGGGCGCGACGTCGCAGAAATCCCATTCCAATACGCACCCCGCGACCACGGCGTCTCCAACGCGCGCGTCATCCTGTTCGGCATCGAGTACTGCCGGCTCTTCCACCAGATGTGGCGCATACGAAATTCCTGCACCTTTCCCGATTACGACTGGCGCGCCTACCGAAGCCGGATTCCGTTGCAGCGCTGGTGGCACCACCGGCGGGTCCATCATATTCTGCGCTTCACCGCCGGTGAGCTCCCGCTTATCGATGTGGGGTGCGGGAGTTCGCGAATCCTGGGGATGCTGCCGCCCGGCGCCGTGGGGGTGGATATGCACCTGGGGAAGCTCCGCTTCCAGCGGCGGTCCGGGAAGCCGCGGCTCCAGGCCGATGGTTGCCGGCTGCCGTTTGCCGATGCCACCGTGGGGACCATCGTGAATTCGCAGGTCATCGAACACATTCCGGACGAGGGCGGCGCGCTGCTCGACGAGTTCGCGCGGGTGCTGCGGCCCGGCGGAGAGTTGATCATCGGCACGCCGGACTACGGGCGGTGGGAATGGCGCGTGACGGAGTGGGTATACGACCGGGTCGTGCCGGACGCCTATGGGCAGGAGCACGTGAACCCCTATACATTCGAGACGCTCACCAGCGCGTTGCGGGCGCGGGGTTTTGAAATCCTTGACCACGCGTACATCGCCCGGGGCGAGTTGATTGTGAAGGCGCGAAAGCACGGCGATCCGGTGGGGGATATCGATGCCATGGCGATATAGCCCGGCATTCCTGTGGCTCATCCGGTTTGAGGGTACATCGGCAACGATGGCGGCAAATAGGAGTAGTTTGCTGGGTTCTCTTTTCCGGGCGGCGATGCTATGAGCGGATAGAAGATTCTCTGGAGCTTGTCTGTAGCGCAGACGGTATACTCGGCAGCAGAAACGCATTCTTTCGGCCCGAAGGGCCAACGCAGTTTTCAGCCCCGGGCAACGCCCGGGGTTTGAGCGGCGGGTTTGTTGTACGCCCTGAAAGGGCAGCACAGTTGAACTTCAGAAACGCTGGACTGGATCACCACTGCGCTGCCCTTTCAGGGCGGGGAACGTGGTGTCCCCGTGTTCCCCGGGCGTTGCCCAGGGCTGGGAGCTGCACTGGCCCTTCGGGCCGAAAGACCAGTCGATACGATTACTCCGACAGAGGCCCCAACCAGCATACATTGGCGGTTCCGGATAATTCGGGCACGGAGAAACGCCTGTGAATAGTCCCGTACGCTCAAACCGGATGATCCATTTCTTCACTCCCCCCGCATCTCCATCTCGGCGCGCTCTCTTGCCAGGATGTCGAGCGCCTCCGCCGGCGGTACGGCATTGGGCGGGCTGAGGTAGCTGCCCAGCACCCCCGCCAGCGCCGCGCAAATCACGGCCGGTATGCTGGGGTTGCCCCAGAAAGCGATCCAGGCGGGCACGTTCAGGACTACAATGGCGCAGAGGGCGCCACCGGCCAAGGCGGCGATACCGCCCTGCCAGGTGGCCCGCTTCCAGTACCGGCCCATCATGGCGCAGACAAACAGGCCGCTCAGCACCAGCGATATCATGTACTGGATGTAGTCGATGATGCCGGTGGCGGCGAGGGTAAAGAGCAGCGCCAGTCCGGTAATGCCCGCCACACCCCAGCGCGACGCGGCGACGGCCTTTTCGCGGGCGGGCATGCGACCGGCAAACAGGATCCATACGTCGCGCAGCAGGATGGACACCGCCGCAATGACATCCGAACTGGCTGAAGACAGGGTGGCGCTCAGCCCGGCGATCAGGACTGCGAGACCCAGGCCGGCGGGCAGCACCTCCGAGGCGACGAAGGGGAAGGCGAAATTGGCGTTTTCGAGGCCGGGGTCGAGTTGGAAAGCGGCCATGCCGATGATGGCGGGAATGAAGGAAAAAAGAAGATACAGGAGGCCGCTCAGGTAAAAGCTCCTCTTGACCGTCTGTTCGGAGTCGGACGAATAGATGCGCTGGCGAAATGCCGGGGTGGCCATCACGCCCACAAAAATGGCGAACGCCAGTGACGCCGAGGGCAACAATTGCCCGCCCCGAAGAAAAGCAAATTGCTCCGGCTGCGCAAAGTCGACCACTCCGCTGAATCCGCCTGTCCCCGCGACGGCCATGCCCGCAATGAGCAAGAAGCCCACAAACAAAACGACGGCCTGCAAGGTGTCGGTCCACACCACCGCCATGTAGCCGCCGATAACGACATAAACCCCAAATCCCAGGGCGACGATGATCTTGGCGTAGAGCAGGTCGATGCCCACAACCCAGGCCAGGTACATGCCGCCGCCCAGGATGTGCGCCCCAAGCCAGCCCGCCGAGGCAAGCACCATGATCAGGGCGATCAGGCTTTTGAGGGTCTTGTTGGCGCCGTAATAAAAAGCGATCTCCTCCGCAAAGGTCATGAAATTGTACCTCCGCACATGACCAAACAGCGCCGCCAGCAGCAGGATGCCCGCCGCGCCGCCGATGCCATAGAGGGAACCGGCCCAGCCGTCGCTGTACCCTTTACCGATCGCGCCCATGCTCGACCCGGTGCCCACCATCGTGGCGACGGTGGTGCCGAGCATGAGAAAAAGCGGCACGCGGCGATCGCCGAGCAGAAAATCTTCCCCCGATGCCTGCCGGCGGGAGAGGCGGACGCTCAGGGCAATCAGTGCGGCGATGTACACCAGGAAAGCGGTCAGAAACAGGCCGGCACTTATGGGCGGTATAGTTCGGCTGTGGGAGGATAGGGATTCAATAACGATGCGGTTGCCGAAATTCCCATGCGCTTTGATTCTTCCCCCTCGGAGCAGCGGGCCTGCGCGAGGAACGGCGCATGGCTGTTCTCACGCCCGCCAACGGCCAAGTTAAGAAACATGGGGCTACCCTCCAGACTATCTCCTGCCCCCGATATACACCAGACGCCGCGCGGCCTTCAATGCGCGGTTCAGCGCGGCGGATGATTCCGGCGCCCGGGACACGGTACAATACCGGTTCGCTCCACGCGCCCGATCAGTGGCGCGTGATTCCACACATAATCCCCACACGAGGTTCTGTTTCCATGTCCGCAAACCGCGACGCGCTCGAAGCCCAGTTGAATGATTTCTCCGCCGAAAAGCGCGAGGAGGCGCTCGATGCGCTGCTCGATCTTGCCGCGGACGGCCTCATTGAACTGCCGGAACCAACCCGGGCCTTTAACCTGCACTGCCACTCCTTTTTCTCCTTCAACGGCTACGGCTATTCACCCACAGCCCTCGCCTGGATCGCCCGGTGTAAAGGGCTGTCCGCGCTGGGTATCGTTGACTTTGACGTGGTGGACGGCGTGGACGAATTCCTCTCCGCCTGCAAGCTGCTGGGCATCCGCGCCGGCGCGGGCATGGAAACCCGCATCTTCATTCCGGAATTCGCCGACCGGGTCATCAATTCTCCCGGCGAGCCGGGCATCTGTTACTACATGGCGTCCGGGCTTACGACCTCCAACGTTTCGGACGGCGCCCTGGTGCACGAGCTCAAGCGGATCTCCGCCGGGCGCACCCGCAATCTGGTCGAGCGCGTGAATACCCTGCTCGACGCCACCGCCCTGGATTTCGAGGCCGATGTGCTGCCGCTTACGCCGAACGGCAACGCGACCGAGCGGCATGTATGCGCGGCATACGACGCCCGGGCGAAAGCCGCGTTTCCCGATCCCGCCGACCGCGCCGCCTACTGGGCGAAGAAGCTCGATACGCCGGTGGAGAAGATTGCGGCAATTCTCGATGACGGGCCCGCGCTTCAGGGGCTCATCCGCTCCAAGACCATGAAGTCCGGCGGCGTGGGGTATGTCCAGCCGGATGGCGCGGACTTCCCCCGGATGGAGCAGGTGAACCAGTTCGCGGTCGAGTCGGGCGGCTTTCCCATGCACACCTGGCTCGATGGCCTTTCGGACGGGGAACAGGCCATCGAGGAGTTGCTGGACCTGGCGATGGGCAAGGGCGCCGCCGCGCTGAACATCATTCCTGATCGCAACTGGAACATCGCCGATCCGGCGGTGCGCGCGAAAAAAGTGGAAGCCCTTCACCATGTCGTGCGCATCGCGAGCGATCGCAACCTGCCGGTCATGGTTGGCACCGAGCTTAACGCCCACGGGCAGCCCTTCGCCGACAATTTCGACGCGCCCGAGATGGCGCCGCTGTTCGATAGCTTCCAGCGGGGCGCGTTTATCCTGCACGCCCACACCGTGTTGCAGAGCGTCGGGGGCATGGGCTATCTCAGTCCCTGGGCGGCCCGCCATTTTCCGGGCGCGGTCGAACGAAACGCCTGGTTCGCGAAGCTCGGCGCCGAGGTGCTCTACCCCGATGTCGTCGCGGCCGAGATGGTGGATGACGAACTGGCGCCGGACCGCGTGCTCGAGATTCTGAGCGCCGTCGATCCCACAGACGTGTGACGCGGTCGCGGCGGCGCGACGCGGCCGGGCTTGAAGCGTAGTCGGGCGTGCGCTACCGTAATGCGACCCGATAACACTTCACAAGGATCCCGCCGATGAGCGACAAGGGCCTCTTTCTTCAGAACATCATTGCGATTATCTGGGACTTCGACAAGACCCTGACCCCGCAGTACATGCAGGCGCCGCTTTTTCGTGCGTACGGCGTGAACGAGAAGCAGTTCTGGAAAGAGGTGAACCGGCTCCCCGCCTTCTACCAGCGCGCCGGGGTGCACCTGCATCCCGACACCTGTTATCTTGGCCATCTCCTCACGTATGTGAAGGAGGGCATCATGCCCGATCTCACCAACGCGCGCCTGCGCGAACTCGGGGCTGAAATCGAGTTCTTCCCCGGGATCCCGCAGCTCTTCGGGGAGCTGAAGGATATTTTGCTCGCGCCGGAGTACCAGGAGGGCGACTTGCGGCTCGAGCACTACGTGGTGAGCACGGGGATCGCGGAAATGATCCGCGGTTCCCGCATTGCCGATTACCTGAGCGGCATCTGGGCCTCGGAATTCATCGAAGCGCCCGCGCGGCCCGGCGAAGACCTGGACGGAATGCCCGGATCCGGGCCGATTTCACAGATCGCCGGCTTTCTGGATAACACGACGAAGACCCGCGCCATCTTCGAAATCAACAAGGGGGTGCACAAGCTCAAGGGCGTGTCGGTGAATGACCTCATTCCCGAGGAAGACCGGCGCGTGCCCATGAAGAACATGATCTACGTGGCGGATGGCCCGAGCGATATCCCGAGTTTTTCCGTGGTGCGCAAGCACGGCGGCCTCGCGTATGCGGTTTTCCAGCAGGAATCGGAATCCCAGTTTGCCCAGGTCGTGGATCTGCTTCACGCGGACCGCGTAGACGCCTACGGCCCCGCCGACTACACCAGCCACAGCCAAACCGCCATGTGGCTCCGGCTCCAGGTGCGCAAGATCGCCAACCGCATGTTGGCCGAGCGGGAAAAGGCGCTGCACAGCCGCCGGGGCGGCAGCCCGGTTCACCTGGGCGAGGAATAGCGAAAAAAAAGCGGCTGGACGCCCGGGGGCGTCCAGCCGCGAAATCGCGCAAGGCAGACCGATCAGCCGGCCGCGCCAACCACCCACGCCATCGCGGGGGAAGTGAAGTCCTTACCGGGATACTTTTCGAACGCCACGTGGCCATCCATGTAGAGGATGTTGGAGCCGCCGGGAATGTGGTTGTACAGTTCCGGCACCGTACCCATGAGGTCGCTCACCATCGGAATCTGGCTCTGGGCCTGCGCGGACGCGCCCGGATTGTTGATGTCCGTGATCAGGAAGCGCTCGACGCCTTCACGGAGGCGCAGGATGGTGTTGCCCGAACCGCCGCTGCCGAAGTTCTGGTTGCACAGTGAAACGCCCAGCGCGCCCGCTATAGCGTTCACTTCCGTACCGCAGAGGTTGATGTCCGAATCAAATTTCGCCGCCTGGAGATTGTAATTGACTTCGTTGGCGGAGCCGGTCGGAATCGTCGCATGAACGCCTGCGATGTATGCGAACGCACCCAGAATCTGGCCGGAGATCATGGTGCCCGCGGGAGGCGGCGCGCTGCCGAAGGCCACCAGCACGGCGCCGGGTACGTTTTCGGCGTCCGCTTGATCGAGCAGCCAGCCCATGTAGTAATAGCTCTCGTCCGCCGCTGCCCAGCCGGCCGCCTGGCCGCCATAATTGGACAGGCTGAACGAGTTGCACGGGATGTGCAGCCAGGGTTCGCCCGTGGTCGGGTTATTCACCAGGCCGGGATCCGGTTCCGACGGGCAAACAATGACGTTCGCATCGGTCAGGTACTCGGGAAAAATGTGATCGGGCTGCGCGAAGTACGCCGTACGGCCTCGACCGGTGAAGGGCAACTGCGCGTTCGGCACGCCCGGGGTCACGTTGCAGTTGTAGCCCGGTTTGCCCTGAGCCTGGGCGATACGCGGAAACTTTTCGCCCGTAGACTCGTTGGCGTACATCTTGAATACCAACCCCAACTGCTTCAGGTTATTCTGGCAGCTCGCGCGCCGCGCGGCCTCGCGGGCGCGCGCCAGCGCGGGAAGCAGAATCGCGGCGAGAATGCCGATGATCGCGATGACCACCAGCAACTCGATCAAAGTAAAGCCTTTGCGTTTCATTACTCTCGTTCCTTGCATAAGTTCCAGTTGAACACAGTGTAAAACCAATGATGACCACGGAATTATCCGGTCAGGCTGAACCCACCGGCGGACCGGTACGCCTTCGATGGCGCTTTGCTGAGTATTCACCTCCTTTCGGTCCAAGGCCGACTACAACGCCCCCAAAGCTGGAGCCGAATTCGCCTCGCTCAGCCCTATTATTATGGAATCGGCACTTTTTGTCAATGGGGTACTTACCGATAAGTAGGTCGGCAACATGAAATGTCGATTTTCAAGGAATTCGGCCAAGTGCAGTACAGTCAGGGGTACCGATTCAGGATGTCGTCGATATCGATGATTTTGGATACCTTCAGGCTCGCACCAGGACGGTGTCGGTTGAACCGATAGAGGCTTAAAACGAGATATTATTGAAATATATGCGGAATAAACACAATAATAAGGATAAGCGATGTATATCGGGTAGGCAAGATTCCCGCTTCCCTTCCACGCTACCTTTCGGCCGCCTCAATGCCGCCAACACGATTCCACCGCCTGGTCATCGGGCAGTTGACAAAAGCGCTGGGGCATGTTATATTAGATTCAGTCCAAACAAAGGAGGTTCTGAAATATGAAACTGCATTCTCAAACCCTTCCCGAAGATATCGCCCGGCAGGTGGCCGCACCCCTTCAAGAGACCGTGGTAGACTATATCAGTCTGGCGTCCGTGGCGCGGCAGGCCCACTGGGCCGTGGTCGGCCGCGAGTTCCGATCCTTCCACGGATACATGGACGAACTGGGCGCCGAACTGGCCACCTTGATCGACGAGACGGCCGAGCGCATGCTTGCGGTGGGCGAATTGCCGCGCGGTCAGGTACAGTATGTGGCCGAGCACACGGGTGTGGAGCCCTTGCCGGCGGACTTCATCCAGAAGGGCGATCTGGTGACGGCGCTGAGCGAGCGGATAGTCGCGGTGGTCAAGCGTATCCGCGCTCGGATAGAGGTAGCCGAAAAGCTCGACCCGGTCAGCGCCGATCTGTTGATTGGCGCGGCGGCGGGTCTGGAGAAAACGTTGTGGATGTTGCAGGCGGAAAACAAATAGACGCCGTGTCCGTGGAAGACCGGATCCGGACGGCCGGACTCCGGGTCACGGGCCCGCGCGTTCAGGTGTTCAAGCTGCTTGAAACCCTGGGCGGCCACCACAGCGCCGACGATCTGGTGCAGCGGCTGGCCGTCCAGGGGGCGGGGCTTTCCCGGGCGTCGGTGTTCAACGTGTTGAACGACCTGACCAAGTGCGGGCTGATCATGCTGTGCGACGCGGGGCCGGGCCGGGCCTACTACGAAGTCTATGACCGGTGGCACCACCACTTTGTCTGCCGGCAGTGCGGCGAGATCTACGATGTGCCGTGCGCGGTGAATGCCAAGCCCTGTCTCGAGGCGTCCCTTCCCGGGCCGGGCTTTGCGGTGGACGAGGCCCAGGTGATCTTTCGCGGGCTCTGCCCGATCTGCAATCCGGCGCCCGAGCCGGGACTTGTAATGGCCTGACCCTTCGCCCGGGCGCGTCAGGTGGCGCGGGTATCGAGATGGCTGGGGAGCCATCCGACGATAACCTGTTGCGACTCTTCGTGCCAGAAGAAGTAAATGCGCAGGCAATGTATGGCCTCGCGGGCGTTACCGCGCTTGAGGTGGGATTCGAGGAACTGGCGCGACCCCGAGTGTGGCGGGTAGTCCACGAAATAGGTCTCCCCCTCTTCGCCCGCGCGGTGCTTTCGCAGGGAACCGCTACATTCCAGCCCCTGCCGCATCAGCCCGTCCTCCCAGCGCTTGTTCGCGCCGTTGTGGCCGAGGCGCATGTCGCGGTAGGGGCCGGCCAGCAGTTCCAACGCCGCGCAGACGCGACCGATGTCGTCGTACTCCGCTTTTTTCAGGGCGCGTGCCGCGCGCGGGTGCAGTTCGAGGCGGCCCACGAAGCGCTCGCCAATCCAGGTCGCCAGCTCCCGATATTCCGTGGGCAGGGGACGCTCCGCGGCGGGTTCCGGCAGATTCTGCGTGGCCAGTGTGGCGCGCAGGGATTCGTTGTACGCACGGAGCCGCGCGTTTTCCTCGCGGAAATAGTCCCGCTCGTGCTCAGCGGTCTCGGCAAGCGCCATGGCCGTTTCGGACTCGTCCCGGGCTTCCCGCGCCTGCTCCCGGAGGGCCTCGATTTCGTTTTCGTAGAGTTCGCGCCAGGCCTCTCCGTCCTCGCCTTGTCTGCGGATATAGGCCGCGCGGATCGTCCGCGCCTCCGGCACGAATATGCAGTCGCGCCAGTTCACCCGTTTGTTCGCGGCGTGTTCCCGCAGGCGCGCTACGAGGAAGCGCTCGAAAGCCGTTGGGCCCGCGTGCTCGCCGCGGTAGTCTTCGTGGCGCCAGCGCCGGATCTTCTCCGGGCGCGCGAGCGGGTGCATGGCCGCCGTGTCCTCATCGTAGTCGAGCCCCGGCATGTAGGTGCGCACGGCGCCGCGTCCGGCGGCCCAGGTCTCGCCCGCCAAGTCGGACCAGTGCATCTCGAGGTGCGGCGGGAGCGTGGCGACGTAGGCGAAGCCCTGCACGTGGCTCGCGAGGTTCTCCGGGTCGATGAAGAACGCGGGCGCGCCGTCGCGGGCGGACTGCGTCAGGAGCACGGCGGGCATATTGCGCGTGGGGTCCAGCAGGAAGTCCTCGAAGTCCTGCAGGGCGGCGAAGTTTTCCAGATGCCACGGGCGCCCGTTGATCAGGCGCGCTTCGGCCAGCGGGAAGCGCGCCGCGAGGTCCACAACGACCCGGGGGCGGGTCAGGGTGATGGGATCGCGGGCGTAGTCCAGCGAGGCGCACTGCACGCGCACGCCGAAGGAAAGCCGGTTCTCCACGCGGCGCAGGGCGATGTCGGTGGTCCATGTGCGCCCGGGCACGGCGGCCTGCCCCGCCAGGGGGGCGTCCGGCTGTTCGAGGCGAACGGCCCACACGCCCTCCTCGGGGACGGGCGCGGCGGACAGCTTCTGGCCGTGTTCGTCGCACTCGAAGGGTTCGCCCGCGAAGGCCTCGGGCGGCAGGTCCACCGGGAATTTGCCCTGGAGCCAGTCGAGGATGATCTGCCGGGAGTCCCGGAGGACTTCTCCCGGATCCGCGATGCGCACGGGGCGGATGTAGGCCGCAAGCTGGAAGGCCGTGCGGATCTGCGCGCGACCGGGGCGGATGCTCATGCGTTCGGGTGCGGGTTCGGGCGACACGTCGGAATTTCCCCTCCGGGCTGCGTCCACGGGCTCCGGCGCGTTTTCGCGCGGCCCCGCGCTAAGCATAGCCCGTGCGCGGCGGTTTTACAAGTGGTGGGGCGTGGACAGTTGACAGTTGACAGTTGACAGTTGACAGTTGACGGCAGGGACGGCAGGGACGGCAGGGACGGCAGGGGCGGCAGGGGCGGCAGGGGCGGCAGGGGCGGCAGGGGTTCGCGGTGACTAAAGAAGACCACGCGGCCTCGCGGCTTGTTGCGTCGTGGCGTTTTGTCAGTCGAGTGCGAGTTCCACGCGGGTCTCGTGGCCGGAGATGAGTTCCGCTTCGGTTTCGGTGGAGCTGGCCGAGCGATCCGCGTTGTGGGCCTGAATGTGGACGGGTCCGGGCGGCGCATTTGGCCGGCGCGCCACGCCCTCATCGTTTGTGAAGATTGTTTCCGGCCCTGAGTCGAAGGTCAGCGTCACCATCGCGCGGGACACGGGCTGGCCATCCTGTGTGACGGCGACGTGCAGTTCCGCAGCGGACACCAACTGGATTTCGAATGGCGCGTCTGTGTTCGCGAGCAGAATCTCTCCCACGCCTTCCACCGGGTGAATTGCGCTCAGGTGCAGGGGCTTTCCGGGTTCGGGGGCGTGGAGGGAGAAGGCGCCGTCCGGCCCGGAGGTTGCGGGCGCGTGGCTGGCCATAACCATGGCGTTTCGAGGCAGCGGCCCGTGGAAGACGAAGGCGCCGCCCACGCCCGCGCCGCCTGGGCCGATTACTCGGCCTTGAACCGCTTCGCGGGGCGTCAGCGTGATGACGATGTCGTCTTGCAGCCCGCCTGGCCGCGCAGCGGGCGGGTGCGCGCGCCCCACCGCGTATCCCTGCGCGCGCGCGACGATGTCGTGGCTGCCGGCTTCCACGGTGAGTTCGAAAGCGCCGTGCTCGTTGGCGAAGCTCTTCCAGGCGGCGTTCATGGCGCCGTAGGCGCCTGGAATCGCGCCGCGCCCGACGGCTGCGGCCTCGAACGCGGTTACAGGCTGTCCGTCCGGGCGCAGGACGACCCCGCGCAACCGGGCCATACCGCTTACCACCAGCACCACGCCGCTGTCGCCGGCGGAGACCAGTTCACCAGGATTCGTGGGGTGGCCCTGGAGCGATGCCGTGAGGCGGTAGTTTCCCTCCGACAGGCCGGCAAACCTGAATGCGCCGCCGGGTCCCGATCGCGTGCCGGACTGCATCAGGTACTGGCGTTCGCCCAATTCCTTCATCAGCGTTACGGAGGCTCCGATTACAGGGGCGCCGTCCTGGTCGACGGTCGTTCCGGAAATTTCCAGCAGGTCACCGCCTTTGTAGATCAGGCGGAGATCCCTCACTTGCTGGCCGGGCTTCAGGGTGAGCGCCATCAGGGTCTGTTGTTCGCCGTGCCCCGGGGTCGCGGTCAATTCGTAGGCGCCCGGGGGCATGTTTGGAAACACGAAGCGCCCGTCTGGGCCGGTATGCGTGGCGTTGGGCACGGCGAAGTGCCCTTTTTCCGACGTTATGGCCGCCATCCGCGCGACGACGGGCCGATTGCGGCTGTCCACGACCATGCCTGCGATAAGGCCGTCCCGCGGCACATCCAGCGCCAGGTCGATCCCGTCAAGCCCCTCCGGCGGAACGAACAGCGGGCCATAGACGCTGCTTGCCGCGCCCGCCGCGGTCGCCTGGATGGTAATTTCCTGCCCCGGCTGAATGTTTGCCAGCGTATACGCGCCATCTGGCCCGCTCGTGCCCATGTCCTGCCAGCCTTGGGCCCTGCCGCGCACATCCGCGCCGGCCACCGGCTCGCCGGCGGCGTCGAGGACGCGCCCGCTTACCGTGATACCGCGCAGGAGAAAAATGTCGATGCCTTCGCGGATCATGCCGGGCTCCACGCCGGCGGTGGGGAAGTTTCTCGATCCGCCAATATTGGGAAAGCCGGCCACGCGGCCCGGGTTCAGGCTGTAGTTCCCGGCGGACAGGCCGGTGATTTCATAGGCGCCGTTTTCAGCGCTCGGGCTGGAGACGATACGAAAGCTGCGGCCCGCCTCGGGCATCGCGGTGACTTCCACGCCCGGGATACCCGCCCCGCTTTCCTGGTCCAAGACGCGGCCACGGACTATGCCGCCGGGCGTCAATTCGATAGCGAGATCTTCGATCGGACGGTTTGACAAGGTCAGCTGAAGCGGGGCGGCGGACATTACGTTGCCGTCTTTCCGCGCGCTCAACAGGTAGTCGCCCGGCCCCACGGCGCCGAAGATGAATCGCCCATCCGCGCGGCTGTTGGCCGCGATCTCCGGCGACGGCGTCTCGTCCCCCTTGAGAAGGAGCCGCGCGCCTTCCACGGGTTCTCCATCCAGCGTGACGGCGCCGGCAATGGCCAGCCCGGGTTCGAGCCGGATTTCCAGATCCGGCGTGCCGGACGCGACCTCCGCGATCCGCTTTGGCGCATAGCCCTCCGCGACCGCCTCGATATCCCAGGTTCCGGGGCTGACATAGGAAAACTCGAAGCGGCCATCCGGATCGCTGCGTACCGAAGCGCCGCGCACGAGGTGCGGGGAGATGCGCTTGCCGCCGTGCAGCAGCGGCGACAGGATTGCATCCGCGACGGGGGTTCCCGCCGGATCCAGCACCACGCCCGCGATGGGTCCGGACGCATGCAACACAATCGCGCGGTTCGCGACGGGCGATCCGGGTTCCAGCAGGACAGTCTCCTGCGCCGCTTCGCCGCCGAGGTTGGCCTGCAACAGATGCCACCCCAGCGGCAGCGATTCGAGGGTGAACACCCCGGAGTCGCCGGCCACGGCGGCAGGCGGCTCTCCACGGGGCGCCTCCGGCGGCCAGTTTCGCGGCACGAACACCGCTTGAACCCGCGCCCCAACGGCCAGGGAACCGTCCGGGCGATATACGACGCCGTGGATCGCGCCGGGGTCTTCAACCGTTGGGCTGGGTGTATTCCGTTCATCGATCCGCGGCGTCTCGGAAACCTGGCTTGTGGGAGCGCCTTCGGCCCGCGTTACGGTTGCGCGTGTGTCCGTGGATGAAATCGTCGGCTCGGGTTCGCGACCACGCCCGGCGTAATAAAGAAGGAATACGGCGGCCAGGAACGCCACGGCAATCAAAGGCAGTTTCCAAGAGCACTTGGTATTCATTGTTGGCTTCCGGCTTTCGGTGTTAACGCATATTCGCGGGATATCCCCGGGGGACGAATTGGCTTGGCATGGGGTACGTACTCAAAAGCGCAGTCTTGTGCGCCGCGCTCGATCCGAATTCAAGGAAATGGAGGAAGTGCCGAAGGCTCATGACCGAAGCTATCGGTTGCGCCCCGCATGAGTTCCTCGCGCGCTTTTTCAAACTCAATCCGCGCATCGGAAGGGAGCTTATCAAGAGGGACCCACTCTCCGGCCCAATACGCTTTCTCCGTGCGCTCCCGCCCGCCGGGGGAAAAGTCGGTCAGTTGCGTTTCTTCCTTTTCGAAGGCCATAGCCTCTATGGTGAAGCGCGACTCCGGTATTTCCTCGCCGAGGCGCACCGCGTTGACGGTGAACTCGGCATTTTCGGTATTGGCAAAGCGGGAAATCCGTCCGGATTTCGGGAACCACTGTCCACCCGGGAGTTGCTGTAGTTCAGTTGTGGTTTCATGAGATTGGGAAAATCCCCGGAACTCCGTCACCAGGTAGCCGCGAGACGCATCCACGACGAATTCATACCAGGGTCCCGTGCGTTTTCCGCGGATGCGGTCCGATCGGATCAGATATTGCGTTGATGCGCCGGCTTCCTGAGTTGTTATGGTCCAGTTATACATAGGGGGGTCATACTTATTTTGGATTTCATAGGCTTCGCTGACACGCAGTGAGCCCACGCTAAAGCCAAATTGGAGTATGTCGGGATTGGGAAACATCGGGAGGAAGGTCTCGACGGGGATGTATAGGTCCTGCCGGCTGTCATAGCGGTAGATGTGCAGGAACTTGGGCCGCTTCCAGAACATCGCCAGGTAGCGGTCGTTTGCGACCACGATACAACTGACATCACTGGTGCGTCCGGTTCCCCGCCAGACGTGCTTCAGGTCCAGATCCTGATGGTAGGAATCGCCCCGGCGCCAGAGTCGGGTGTGCCCCTCGGAGATCATGGCGTTGTCGGGGGCGTCTTTGACGGCCGTTGAATCGGGCGCGGCCCCGGATGTTTTGCGCCAGGTAAACTCCACATACATGGGGTCCGTTCGGTCCAGGGCTGCGTCACACTGTGCAATGACCGATCTCAGGAGATCCAGATCTGTATTCGATTGCGCCCTGGCGGCCGCCGTGAGAAGGGTGGCCAGGAGAATCGCGGCAAAGGCGGGGATTCGGCGGGATCGGGTACTCGGGTTGTTCATCGCAGTACTCCCTCACCTTGAGTTTGCAATCGTCAACTGCCGTACTTGGGTAGTCTGGCACGGATTTCGGGGAATTGCAATACTGAATTTTTTTTGGAGGTTTCAGGGCCGGAATGCTGAATGGTTCTTGTTGGGGTGTTCCGAGGAGCGGAACGGGATGCATTCCCACGGGGGACCGTGGGAACGAGATCGACAGTTGACAGTTGGCTTTAGGCTTTAGACTGGAGGCTTTAGGCTGGATGCTACAGGGCACGGTCAATCCGCCTGCGGCGGACAGGGCCGCTTGGCCGTGGCACACCCGAAGGGGGTGGGGGCTTTTGTCAGATGTGCAGGGCGCGGGGGGCGCCGGTTCCGGTGCTTTCGAGGGGCGGGTTGCCTTCCCAGACGCCGGGGATATCGCGCTGGCAGCGGGGGCAGTTGCGTCCGGCCATGCGGTTCTGGACGACGTAGAAGCCGTGGCGGCGGATGAGGATTTCGCCGCAGCCGGGGCAGGCGGTGTGTTCGCGATCGCCGAACTGGCCGGGGAGGTTGCCGGGGTAAACGAAGTTGAGTCCGGCTTCGCGCCCGATTTCCCAGGCGCGTTTGAGGGTTTCGGCGGGGGTGCGCCCGGTGTCGTTCATCTTGTAGTCGGGGTGGAAGGCGGTGATGTGCCAGGGGATGTCGGGGGAGATGCCGGCGAGGAAACGGGCGATGTCGCCGAGCTCTTCGTCGGTGTCGTTGAATTCGGGGATAACGAGGGTGACAATTTCGACCCAGAAGCCGAGGGTGTGGAGGCGTCCGATGGTGTCGAGGACGGTCTGGAGCTTGCAGCCGAGCTGGCGGTAGGAGCGGTCCTGGAAGCTCTTGAGGTCGACTTTGTAGAGGGAGACCCAGGGCTGGAGGAATTCGATGACTTCGGGGGTGGCGTTGCCGTTGCTGACGAAGCCGCAGACGATTTCGGCCTTGTGCGCCTCCTCGAATACGGCGGCCGCCCAGTCGGCGGTGATGAGGGGTTCGTTGTAGGTGCTGACGATGACCGGCGCCTCTTCCTGGACGGCGCGCGCGACGAGTTGCTTGGGGGTGACGAAGCGGGGCATGGCCACGGCGGCCTCGTCGCGGAGGGCCTGGCTGGTGACCCAGTTCTGGCAGTAGGCGCAGTGGAGGTCGCAGCCGAGCATGCCGAAGGAGAGGGCGTCGCGCCCCGGGAAGGCGTGGTAGAAGGGCTTTTTCTCGATGGGGTCGACCTGGAGTCCGGCGACGTAGCCCCAGGGGACGTGGAGGGCGCCGCCCTGGTTGAAGCGGACCTTGCAGACGCCGGCGCGTCCGGGGCGGATGAGGCAGCGGTGGCCGCAGGCGACGCAGCGTATGGCGCCGTCCTTTTCGGGGATCGCGAGCGCGGGCGGGGCCGTGCTCGTGTGGTTTTCGAGCAATTCCTTCAATCCGAGCATGGCGTTTGTCATGGTGGCCTCCTCGGCGGCGTGGTCCGCCGGCTGCCTGGCGGCGCTGCATTCCCTCTTCCCGCTATTGTATCATGCCGGGCGGGGGGCGGCGGAAAGGATTGGCATGACGCACCAGGACGATATCGCGCTGGAAACGCGGCGCGAGGGAGAAATGCACGACATCACGGCGGAGGTCGCGCGGATCGTGCGGGCTTCGGGCATCCAGACGGGCACGGCGCACGTGTTTAATGTGGGCAGCACGGCGGCCATCGGGACCATCGAGTTTGAGCCGGGGCTGGCGCACGACCTGCCGCACGAACTGGGGCGCCTGTTTCCCCCGGGAACGCATTACGGGCACGAGAAGGCGTGGCATGATGGGAACGGTCATTCGCACTTGCAGGCGACGTTGCTGGGCCCGGATCTGACGGTTCCGGTGCGCGGAGGAGCGCTGGTGCTGGGGACGTGGCAGCAGATCTTTCACCTGGAGTGCGATATCAAGCCGCGGCGGCGGACCGTGGTGGTTACGGTGACGGGGGATTGAGGGGGTTGCGGGGGTGGGGAATGCAGGACGTGGCAGCCGCTGGCCGCAACCGAAAAGGGGATCACCACGAAGGGCGCGAAGGTCGCGAAGAAGAAATGCGAAGCGCTTTAACCGCAGAGAACGCAAAGAGCGCATAGGGTGATTTATTGTACGCAGATGGATAAGGTGGTTGAGTGACGGCGCGCTTTTTTTAACCACGAATGAACACCAATGCACACGAATGCATTCGGAATAGCTGCGGGCGGCGGTCAGGTTTCTGGTTCATCCGATTTTGGCGTACTTGGACCGCCGATTAGTGTCTGGCGAATGAAGATAACTCCAGTCTCTACATGGGCGGCCAAATTGGGTCAGCCTTCCAGGCTGACGCAAGGCACGCCCCGGATCCGGCGAGGCTCGTTGGGCCTGAAATTACTCGCCGTGAATTTCGTCTGCGCGGCCCCGGCCGAAGGAGGTTGGGCATCTTGCCCGACGCAAGGTGAGCGCGGGAAAGAAAGCAGCCGTGGGGTTTGTATCCATGGCGCCGCGCCACTTTGCCGGCGAATGTGTCGGCTGTATTGACTTGTAGCGTTTGTTGTGTCAGGCAGGGATGCCTAACCTCCTGTTGCGCCGCTCGTTTGAGGGATTGTTGGCGGAATTTTGGTGATCGTTGCTCCCGGCACACGAAGGCGCCGGGGCGCCATCGCGTGGCACAGGGGATTGTCGCGATGTTGGAGGATTGGGGTTGCGCCGCTGCGGGTATGCCCGCGATCCTGGACCGCGAAATGCGTCTGTGGCATTGGCAGGAGGCAGGGGCATTGGGATCCTGGGCTGCCGCCGTGTCAGGCAAGATGCCTGATCCGCCTACGGCGGACTTTCAGCCCACGTTGGCGCACCATGGAACGCGTCAGTCACGCTTCACTGCTCAGGTCTCCCCAGCTCCGCGACCTAGCGTTCGCCGAGGTAGGCGTTGAGGTTGGCGGCGTAGTAGTCGCGGGTGCGGGCGAGGCCTTCTTCGAGCGGTACGCGGGGGCTCCAGCCGATGGCTTCGCGGATGCGCGCGCTGGAGATGGACACGTCGCCGACGTCCATGGCCTTCCAGTCGTCGGGCCAGGGGACGCGCACGACGGATCCGCGCCCGGTGACGGCGACGACCTTCTCGGCGAAATCGGCGATGGCGTATTCGTCGTCGCCGGCGGCGAAGTAGACTTCGCCGGCGGTCTCGGGGGCCAGGGCGACTTCGATGAGGGCCTCCACGCAGTCCTCCACATAGAGGACGTTGCGCCGCTGCGCGCCTTCGCCGTAGAGGGTGAGGTTTTTCCCCTGGAGGGCCAGGCCGATGAAGAAGTTGAGCACGCCGGCGTCGCTGCTGCGAATATTGGCGCGCGGACCGTAGATGTTCGCCAGGCGCACGACGGTCGCGCGCACGCCGTGGACGTGGTGGTAGATCAGGTGGTACTTCTCGGCGACGCTCTTGTTGGCCGAGTAGATGTCCAGCGGGAACTCGGGGTGCAGTTCATCAATCGGGCTGACCCGCATCGCGCCACACTGCGTGCTGGTGCCGATATAGACCACGCGCGCGCCGGGATTGTCCCTTCGGATGGATTCGAGAACGTTCATCGATCCCTTGCAGTTGATGTTGATGTCGAGGAAGGGATCCTGCAGCGAGTAGCTGTGCGAGGTGTGGCCCGCGCAGTGGAAGACGAGATCCTGATCGCGGACGGCGCGGTTGATCAGGTTGTAGTCGCGGATGTCGTTGTGGATGACGCGGATGCGGTCGCGGGAACCGTCGAGGTTGTGCGGGTTACCCCCGCCGTGGTCGAGGAGCGAGTCGTAGACCGTGACCTCCGCGCCGCGGTCCGCGCAGCGGATGGCCAGGTTGCTTCCGATGAAGCCCAGCCCGCCGAGCACGAGCACGCGTTTGCCAGCCAGCGCCCTGTCCAATGGCCCGATCCTCCCTTGTGGCGCGAACGCCGCCCGCTACTCCGGGATGTCTTCGAGTATCTCGATGCCCGCGCTGGTGCCGATGCGCGAGGCGCCGGCGCGCAGCATGGTCATGGCATCGCCGAAGGTGCGTATACCGCCGGCGGCCTTGACGCCGAGCGCGTCGCCGACGGCGGTCTTCATGAGGTGCACGTCCTCGGCGGTGGCCCCTCCGCTGCCGAAGCCGGTGGCGGTTTTGACGTAGGCGGCGCCGGCGCGGCGGCTCATCTCGCAGACGGCGATCTTCTCGTCGCGGGTGAGGTAGCTACACTCGAGAATGACCTTGACGGGCGTGCCGGAAATGGCCTTGACGACGGCGGCGATCTCGCGTTCGACGTAGCTGGGATAACCCGACTTCAGGGCGCCGATGTTGATCACCATGTCGATTTCGGTGGCGCCGTTGCGGACGGCGTCGCGCGCCTCTTCCACCTTCATCTGCGCGGTGCTCGCGCCGAGGGGGAAGGCGATGCAGGCGTTAACGCCGACCGCGCTGCCCGCCAGTTTTTTGGCGCAGAACGAGGTCCACGCGGGATTGACGGTTACGGTGGCGAACTTGTACTGGAGGGCTTCCTCGCAGAGTTCGCGGATGTCCACCTCGGTGGCGTACGCCCGGAGCATGGTGTGGTCGATAAGCCGGGCCATATTTGCGCGTTTCAAGTCGAGAATTCCTTCGTGGGCCGGCGTGCGCCGGGGCGTGCCGCGATGCGTGGACGGTATCGTATCATGGAGACCCGCGCTGACTGCAATTTCATTGCCGCCTTCACTCACCACGCAGCGCGTCGAAGCGTTCGCGCCGGTAGCCGAGCAGGATGGCCGCCGCGGTGCATCCGCCGGACAGCGCGAAGACGAGCAGGGCCAGGTTGATCTGCGTGGCGGCGTTGACGGGGCTGTTGGTGGCGAGTATGGCGGGGATCACGGCGAGCGAGGCGGCGAGCAGGCCCGCGCCGAGTCCCGCCGCAAGGAGGAAACCGTACTCCAGGTAGAGCAGGCGGACGATGGCCGCGTGGCGGAATCCGAGCGCGCCGAGCATGGCGAGTTCGCCGCGCCGCTCCAGCAGGTTACGCAGCACGACCACGCCCATGCCCGCGCTGCCGATGGCGAGGCCGAGGCCGCCGAGCACGAGGAACATGGCGAGGTAGGTGGTCTCCACGGCGTAGAATTCCTGGATGCGTTCCACGGGGGGGATGGAGTCCAGCCCGAAGCGGTCAAAGCCTCGGTTTAGCTCCTGGGTCAGTGTCTCCAGCCG
Source organism: Candidatus Hydrogenedentota bacterium (assembly GCA_019637335.1). Taxonomy (NCBI): domain Bacteria; kingdom Pseudomonadati; phylum Candidatus Hydrogenedentota; species Candidatus Hydrogenedentota bacterium. The sequence goes on from JAHBVV010000013.1 coordinate 44,937, forward strand.
ATCGCCCGGCGCGTCGATGAGAAACATCCGGAAACCATCCTCCGCGGGGAAGAGGCGCGTGAAGTTTTCGTCGCTCATGAGAATCTTGCCCTGGAATACGCTCAGGCGCATCGGCAGCGCGCCCACGAGCTTCACGCGGACCTCCTGTCCCGCTTCGTCCTGGTAGACGAGGTAGTCGCCCTTCTCCGGGTGCGCGGTTTTCTTGAGGGTCCACATGGCGGTGTTCGCGTCGCCCGCGAGCGCGGGGATGGCGCCGTCCGCGAGCGGCGTGTTGAGGCGGTTCCAGAGTTCTTCGGCTTCGTCTTCGGGAGCAAAGGCCTTGCGCGCCGCGAACTCGGCCACGTTTACGCCGAGGATCCCGGGGCGCTGCGCGTGGTTCAGGTTGAGGCAGCTGGCGTCGTCGCCATCGCGCACTTTCAGCGATGCGACGTCGATATCCGGGTCGTTCTTCAGGCGTTCCGGCGTTTCGAGCAGGGGAAAGGTGGACTCGGCGAGGAGCGCGAAGCCGCCGGTTCCCGAAGAGCGCAGGTGGGCGGTGGCGTAGAGGTCTTCATGCATCGCGGAGACGGCGAAGACGAGGAAGGCGCCGCCGCCGAGCAGCGCGACCGTGGCCAGGCTGCGTCCCCGCCGCCGGGCCACGTTCTGGAGGGCGAGCGCGGGCAGGGTCAGCCGGCTTGTGGCACGATCGCGGACCAGGGCGAGGAGTGCATAGCGGCAGAGGCCGAAGGCGGAGAGCAGGAGGATCGTGCCGGCGCCGAAGCCGATGAGCGCGGCGTTGTGGGCGGAGAAGAGTAGCGGAAAGAGCATAACCAGGATCGCGATCGCGCAACCGGCGATCCCGAGATAGAACGTCAGGCGCGGCGCGCGCCCTGCCCCGGACGCGACGAGGGATTGGGAGAAGTCGATGGTGAGGAGCTCCCGGGCGGGCCGCTTCATGTGTTTGCGGAGCGCGGCGAACATGGTGGCGAGCGCGCAGGCGAAGCTGATGGCGGCGCCCAGGGTTAGGCTTGAGCCGGTGGCGTGGTACTGAATTGAGGCGTTCGCGAGCGCGCCCTGCCAGTAGTTGGCGAGGCCGTAGAGCAGGCCGCGCGTGTAGAACGTGGCGAGTACCGCGCCGAGCAGGGCGCCCGCAAGCGCCACCGCCGCGCCCTCGGCCAGGTAGAGGCGGCGGACCTGCGCGTGGCGGAATCCGACGGCGAGCAGCATGCCGATCTGGGCCATGCGGTGCTGGATGCCGAAGACGAAGAGGAGGCCGGTGAGGAGCAGCGCGGCGGCGATGAGGAAGAAGCTCATGCCGATGAAGAGGCCGCCGAAGTCCATGGCCTGATCGACGGCGGCGAGGGCCTGTTCCTTCACGGGGATAAAGACCATGCCGGCGTAGGCCGGGTCCATCTCGGCGCGGAGATGTTCCTTCGCGCGTTCGGCGACATCCGCGCCGCCCGTGTAACGCACGGCGGTCAGATCGCCGAAGCGATTGCCCCACATGGCCTGACCGGCGGCCAGGGTGACGATGGCCTTCGGGGTCTGGCGGTAGGCGTCCCAGTATTCCTCGTTGGCCTCGTCCGCGAGCTTCTCGTCCTCCATCGGGAGGCCGATATCCCAGTCCGCGCAACTGTCGACATCGGTCAGGCCGGGAAATTCGGGGGCCAGGTCCCGTTCGATGGCGACCTCGTCCATGGGGAGGATGGCGCGAACGACGAAATCGCGGGTGCGCTCCTCGAAGTCGTTGTTCGGCAACAGCGCGGAGTAGGCCATGGTGATGGGATTGCCGGGTTTCGCGCCGATCTCATCCGCGAGCCACTGGTTGATGAGTAACTCGTCGTCGCGCATGTCTTCCGGGGCTGGGCCGGCCACGACGAAGGAGTAGGGGGTTGCGCGCCCGCCGGTTTCGAGGCTGTTGACGAGGTAGGTGAGCGTGCCCCGGGCCCCTTCGAAGCCGCGGGCGGCTCGGGCGGCCTCTTCGGGCAGGAAGACCCGGTCCGCCTCCAATTGCACGATGCCGCCGGGATGCTCCGAGAAGCGGAGGCCGAGATCCTCCGGGGTCCAGACGGTTGCCAGGGCGCTTTCGAGCGCGGCGGTATCGGATCCCGCCGCGGCGAAGAGGACGTTTGCGCGACCCGGCAAGTCGATGTAGCCCTGCAGCGAGGCCAGGTCCACAAAGGCGTTGTAAGGCGCGACCTGCGTCGCGGAGAGGCTGTAGCGGCCTATCTCCTCGTCGGAAAGGACCGCGGCAACCGTGTACACGCGGCGGACGGAGCGATCCTCGTCGCGGGCCGAAAGGCCGGCGTCGCGCGGGAGCAGGGAGGGCTTTTCCACCCGCAAATCGACTTCGTCGCCGGCCTCGACGCCGAGGGCTTCGGCGAGCTTGGCGCCGAGCGCGGTTTCGTTGGGGCCGAGCGCGCGATCGGCGCCGGCGGCGAGCGCCCAGAATCGTGTGTCCACGCCGAGGACTTCGACCCGGTTGATCTGTTGGCGCTCGTCAGCGGTTTCGCCCTGGTAGATGGCCATGCCGCGGAGGTGGAGCGCCGGGGCGGTCATTACGCCGGCCTCCGATTCGATGGCCGGGGCGAGGCGATCGGCGAAATACTGGCCGCGGGTGGCGATGGCGTGTTCGATACCGCCCAGCCGGAGCTCGGCGAAGCGGCGCAGGGAGTAGTCCACGGAATCGCCGACGAGCAACGAACCGGTGAGGACGGCGGCGGCGAGCGTGACCCCGGCGAGCACGCCGGCGTGCATGCGCGCGTAGTGGCGGAGGCTGTCGAGGACGAGGCGCAGCATCAGGCGGCCTCATCGCGCAGCGCGCCGCCGGCGAGGGCGTAGATCCGCGCCATTTTCCGGGCGACGTCGGGGGCATGGGTCACCACGATGAGCGCCATGCCTTCTTCCGCGTTCAATTCGAGCATGAGATCCGTGAGGGCCTCCGCGCCCTCCTGGCTGAGCGATCCGGTGGGCTCGTCGGCGAGGAGCAGGGCGGGCCGGTTGATGAGCGCGCGCACGACGGCGACCCGCTGCCGTTCGCCGCCGGAGAGCTGGCCGGGCCGGGCATGCATCCGATCGGCCAGGCCAACCCGTTCCAGCAGCTTTGCGGCGCGATCCGCCACGTCGCCGGCGTCGCGCTGGACGAGGGTTGGCACGAGCACGTTTTCCAGCGCGGTGCACTGCGGGAGGAGGTGGTGGTGCTGAAACACGAAGCCGATGGCGCTGTTCCGGAAGGCGGCGCGCCGGGCCTCGTCGAATCCGTCGAGGCGGTCGCCGCGAAAGAGGATCGCGCCGCTGGTGGGCGTGTCGAGGAGTCCCGCCAGGTTCAGCAGGGTGCTCTTGCCGCAGCCGGAAGGGCCCACGATGGCGACCGTTTCACCGGTCGTGACGGTCAGATTGGCGCCCTGCAATACGGCGGTGGTGGGGTCCGCCGGGTCGTAGGTCTTGCTGATATCCCGCAGTTCGATCAGGGGGGCGGTATCGGTCACGGTCTGTAGCCTCTCGTCATGGTGTGGGGTCCTGGATGCGGTTTCAGCGTGTCAGGCGCCCGGGGCGCCGAATGCCGACAGGGATCCATCCTTACCGCCCACGACAATCTTATTGTTGATGATGGAAGGCGCGGTGATTTCGTCGCTGACCTCGTAGGACCAGAGCAGTTCGCCGCTCGCCAGCGCGAGCATGTAGAGCACGCCGTCCGCGCCGAAAATCACTTTGTCGCGGGCGATGACCGGGGAGGTCGGCAGGCCCTTGGCGTCAAATTTCCAGCGCTGCTCGCCGGTTGCGCGGTCGAGGCAATACACGAACTCGTCCATGCTGCCGTAGACGACGCGATCCGGGCTTACGGCGGGTGTGGTGAAGACTTCGGCGCGGGTGTCGTCGTTGGTCCAGACGATTTCGCCCGAGGCGAGGTCGGCGTGGATGAATCTTCCGCTGTGGCTTCCGGAGAAAACGGAATTGCCGCGTATGGCCACGCCGCCGGCGACCTGGGAGTCGTCGCCGACGGCCATGTTCTTCAGGATGGATCCGTCGGCCGCGCTGATGGTGTGCAGCGCGGAAGCGCAACTTCCAAAGGCGATGATCCCGTCACCCGCGGCGGGGGACCCATCACATCGGTCGATGGGCTCGCTTCTCCAGAGCGGGGTCCCGTCCGCGAGGGCGAGGCAGTGCAGGGCGCCGTCATCCTGTCCGACGACATAGACCCGCGCTTCGGGAAGGGCTTCGGAAGCGGGCTGGTAGGTGATCGCCCCGAGAATGGCGCTCTCGATGTCGCGCTTCCACTTGATGTCGCCGGAAGCGGCGTCAAAGGCGTACACGACGCCGGCCATCGTGCCCACGAACACGGTGGATTCGAAGCAGGAGACGGGCGCGTCGATGCGCGCGGGTTGCTCGGCGTTTTCATTGATCGCGGGGCGCGTGAGTTGCTTTGACCAGACTTTCTTGCCGGTGAAGTCGACCGCGACCACCTCGCCCCGGCTGGTTGCGAAATGGAGCAGTGACTCCGATGCGACAGGGCCCTGCAATATGGGCGTGCTTGTCTGGAAGCGCCACAGGCGCGCGGGGGCGTCGGGCAGTTCCGCGTTCGAGAGGCCGGCCAGGTTGGCGTCGCCGTGATAGGTGGACCAGGTCGCGGCGGCGCGATCGGGGCCCTCGTCCGGGGGGAGGGCGACCGGCTGTGGCGGCGCAGCTTGTTGCGCGGCTGGCGGTTCGGGATCTTCCGCTGGCGCGGGATCGGGCGCGCCCGCCGGGGGCATGTCGCTGGAGGCCACGGAATCGCTTGCGGGCGGTTGGGAGGGGGCCTCCACGGGAGCGAACCAGCCCTGGAAGAAGCCCCAGAGCAGCACAATCAACATGATGACGAAAAACGGCGCCATCGAAATCAGTTTGTCTTTCATCCTTGGGTCACCTTTGAATACAGGGCGATCATGTCCGCCGCCATGCGCCGGGTGGAGAAACTGCGGGCAACGCCTTCCCGGCCCTGGTGGCCGAGCGCGCGGGCCCGATCCGCATCGAGCAGCAGCCCCTCCAGCGCCGCCGCGAGCGCGTGTGCGCCGCCCTCGTAGAGCACGCCGCCGCCCGCCGCCTCGACGATCTCGGGATAGGCTCCGGCGCGCGGCTGCACGACGGGCACGCCGGCGGCCAACGCCTCGATGATGAAGAGACCGAACGCCTCGCCCTCGGCGTTTGGCACGCACATGGCCGACAGCGATTGTATGAAGGCGCGGCGGTGTTCCACGTCGAACTCATCGAGGAATTCGGCGTCTTCGTCGAATCCGTGTTTGTGAAGTTTGCGTTTCAGGTACTTGACGTAGGTCACGTCCGCGCCCACTTGGCCGCCGGTCGCGCGGAGCTTCAGTTTCTTGAGGCGCGGGTGTTGTTTCAGCTCGATGAAGGCGTCCACGAGCGTGCCCAGGCCGAGAGACTCGGTCATTTTCGAGAGGTAGCCGATCACGGGCGGTTCGAGCGTCATGGGGGCCTGCGGGACGTCATCGCACTGGATGCCCAGGTGGATGATGTGTACCTTCTCCGGCGGGAGTTCAACGCGCGCCATCATTTCGTCGGCATACCAGCGGCTGACGGCCACAAAGGCGTCGATGTCGCCGGCGCGCTGGCCCATGGCCTCCCAGCAGAGCCGGTTATAGGGATCATCGATCGCGTCGAGCCAGGGCTTTTCGTCCTGCAGGCTGCACAGGAGCGGCACATTCAGGCGGCTCTTGATGGCGCCCGCCATGCCGAGCAGCAGCGCGTTGGACAGGTGGACGACATCGGGCCGCTCCTGATCGGCGAGCCAGGCGATCATCCGGTCGAGTTCTTTTTTCTGGTTGCCCTCGGGGCCCTGGAGCATGGAAAGGGTCATGGGGCCGAGGCCGGCGGCTTCCGTTGTGCCCTCTTTTTTCGCGGCGCCTTTCAGGAGCCAGGCGGTGTCGAAGAGCTTGTCCAGCCAGCGCGGCGTTTTCCGGAAGAGGGCGAATTTCTGCTGGAGATAGCAGTTGATCCCGCCGAAGAATACTGGCACGCCCTTGCTCAACTCGTCCGAATCCACCAGGACCGGCAAATAGACCGGCACCATCAGCACTTCGTGGCCCTGCCGGCGCAGTTCCCGCACGAGCTCGATGTCGCGCATGCAATTCTGGCAATAGAAGGTGCCGCCGGTGCCGGGAACGATATACACAATCTTCATGTCGTGGCGGTGTCCTTATTTCCCGCGCCGCGCTCGGACGTTTGGGTTCTTGCGGCACATTCCGCGGCGTTTGGGCGCTGGCGGTATGTTGCAGGCGCGGGCGCGGTTCCTTTAGAGTTGTATTCAGGCTGCGGGCACAGTATGTCGCTTGGGTGTTCCGCCGCCTCTTCTGGCGTCATTATAGGGCGCCCGGTAGCAGGGCCGCCAACCGGGTCCGCCAAACACGGGCGGAAACCAAGCCCCATTCGGGTAAAGGAATTCTTCATGCTGTATTCAACGCTCTACCGGACTGGATTGTGCTCTTTGTTGGCGATTGCCGCGGGTCTCTGCGCGGGCGCCGAGGACTGGCCGCATTGGCGCGGCCCCAACCACAACGGAACGGCGGAGGCCTCGGGCCTGCCGGGGCAGTGGAACCAGCAGAATATCGTTTGGAAGACCCCGATGCCGGGGCAAAGCTCCGCGTCTCCCATCGTTATCGGAGACCGGATATTCTGCACCTCCAACAGCGCGGATCTGACCACACTCTCCGGCCTGTGCCTGAGCCGGGACACGGGCGAGGTGCTGTGGCAGAAGGAATTTGTGCGGGGCGTTGAGCAGCCGCGGCGGAACACGCTGGCGTCCCCCTCGCCGGTTTCCGACGGCACGCACGTGTACTTCATGTTCGGCACGGGCGACCTGATCGCGTGTGATCTGGATGGCAACGTGAAGTGGACGAAGAGCCTGGAAAAGGAATACGGCCCGATCAGCCCGCAATTCGGGTACAGCTCCACGCCGCTGTTGTTCAAAGGGAACCTTTACATTATGATCATCCGCGGCCAGTGGGATCGCGCGCAGCTCGACGATTTCACGGACGAGGACTCGTACGTGATCTGCATGAACCCGGCGAACGGCGAGGTGATCTGGCGGACCCACCGCAATAGCGACGGGCGCGACGAGGCGATGGATTCCTACGCGAGCCCGATGCCCTACGAGCATGGCGGCGTTTCGGCGATTCTGACCCAGGGCGCAAATTATGTGATTGCGCACGACGCGGCGACGGGCAAGGAACTCTGGCGCCAGAACCACAACCCGGACATGGGCCGGATGTGGCGGCTGATCCCCTCGCCGATGGCGGCGGACGAGCTGGTGATCGGGGTGCAGCCGCGGGGCCAGGCCGCGTTCGCGATCCTGCCGGAAGAAGGCAAGACGATCGCCTACAAGGATTCGAAGTGGATCTTCGACGAGAAGACGACGGACGTTCCGTGTCCGGTCTATTACGGCGGGCGGGTTTACCTGCTGAACGGCGTGCGCGGGCTCCTGTTCTGCCTGGACCCGAAGACGGGCGAGCTGCTGTGGACCGGGGACTTGAGTAACGAAAACTACAGCCGCGTGTGGGCGTCGCCGGTGGCCGCGGACGGGAAGATGTACTGTATGACGGAGGAGGGTCAAGTGATTACGCTGGCGATTGGCGACGAATTCAAGGTGCTTTCCCGGAACATGCTCGGCGGGAGGGAGTGCAAGGCCACGATCGCGATTTCCGGCGACAGGCTTTTCGCTCGCACGTCGGACGCGCTGTATTGCATCGCCAATAAGTAAGAGCAGGAATAACAGACCGGGCGTGCGGGCGGGGGCCCCGCGGCCGGATTGGCGGTACCAGTGATTCTCCTCAAGCGAATAACGGCGGGCGCGCTATTGGCTTTCGCGGCGGGAAGTCTGGCCTACGTGATTGCCGGTGGGCCGGCGGGGGAATCGGGGCGGGGCGCGCGAACGGTTGGGGTGTCCCCGGGCGCGGCGGACCCGGCCGCGCCCCCGGATCTCATCGTCTACTACATGGACATGGGCAAGGACTGCACCACGTGCCTTTACCTGGAATCCTACACCCGGGAGACGCTGGAGCGGCATTTTGCGGACGCGCTGGCGTCCGGCCGCATCGAATGGCGCCGGCGCGACCTGAATGATCCGTCCAACGCCCACTATATTCGCGAGTTCCGGCTCTACACGAAGTCGGTGGTGCTGGTTCGGCAGGTGAACGGGGATCCGGTGCGCCACGAGAGCCTCAGCCGCATCTGGGAGCTGGTGTACGACAAGGAAGCGTTTCAGGCGTATATCCAGCGCGAAGTGAGGCGCTTTCTGGACGATCCCGAGGCGCTGGAATGAGCGGGATACTGGCGGCGGCCGGGCCGTGTTTCTTGCTCGGGATCATGACGGCCATCAGCCCCTGTCTCTTCGCGACGAACGTCGCGGCGATCACGTTTATCGCGCGGCGCATTGATCGGCCTCGTCTGCTCCTGCTGGCGGGCGCGGGGTACACCCTGGGACAGGCGGCGGCGTTTCTGCTGCTCTCGGGCGCGGTAATCTGGAGCCTGGTGACGATCGAGCCGGTTTCGTACTGGCTTCAGCGGTACATGTTTCGCGTGCTGGGGCCGATCTTGATTGTGGCGGGCCTGTTTCTAATCGAATTGATCTGGGCCGATCTCGGCACGGGCCGCCTTCGCGCCTTCGCACAGCGTCAGGGGAAACGGGGCGGCTTCGCGACGGCGGTGCTCCTGGGCTTTCTATTCGCCATTGCGTTCTGCCCGACGTCCGCCGCGCTGTTCTTCGGGGGGCTCATCCCGCTGGCGCTGTCGCACGAGTCGAGCGTGGCGCTGCCGCTGGCCTACGCGGCGGGGGTCTCGGCGCCGGTGCTCGGCATTGTGCTCGTTGCGGGGCTCGCTGCGAACGTGCTTCAGCGTTTCGCGGGCCGCGTGCGGGGGGTGGACCGGTGGATGCGCCGGATTGCCGGGGCCGTTTTCATCGGGCTGGGATTCTATTTCACGCTGCGGTATTCCCTGGGTCTTTGGTAGGGCGCCGGGGGGAATGTCTGGGGCCCTGTTGCGCCTTCGGCGCGGTGGACAGCCGGACGGCTATCCTGCTTTTTGCGGACCGGAATGTTCGCGGGCCTTGTGCGCCTTCGGCGCAGTACACAGGCGGGACGCCCGCCTCCGGCGCGTCATGGACCTGTGCCACTTTCCTTTCGAGGTGGTTTTGGTGGGGGGCAGGGGAACTTTTGGAGATGGGCTCACGTTGCCGCGGACACGAATGTCCGCGATCCTTTGCGGCTTCGGCGCATTGGACAGCCGGGACGGCCATCCTACTTTTTGCGGACGGGTTGAGTGTGCGCGGTGGCGGGTATGTCTGTGTCCCCGGGTTTACTTTGCGGCGATGTCGTAGGACCAGAGGTATTCGCCGCGGCGGATGTAGAGGCGTCCATCGGCGATCACGGGGTGCGCCCAGTGCTTTGCGTCGCCTTTTTCCACCTTGAAGTGGCCGGTTCGCTCGAACTTTTCCGGGGTGGCCCGGACGAGGTTCACGATGCCTTTGGCGGGGCCTTCGTAGGCGTAGAGCATGCCGTCGGCGTAGACGATTGCGCTTTCCGCGACGTCCGGCGAGCGCCACATGATCTCGCCTGTCTCCAGGTTGAAGCAGAAGATCTCGCGGCCGGAGCGGTGGGAGGTTCCGTAGATGTAGCCGTCTTTCAGGACCACGCCGCCGTGCAGCGTGTCCATCTCGGTGTCGGTCCAGATCGGGGTGATTTCCGAGCCGTCTTCCGAGAGGCGCAGCGCGACGCCGCCCATCTGGCTGCCGGCGACGAAGAAGAGGATTCCGTTTTCGTAGACGGGGGTATTGGCATGGATGTCCCAGCGATCGGGGTGGTCGCGCGTCCAGAGCACCTCGCCCGTGTCGGGGTTTGCGCCCACCAGGCCCTTCGCGGACATGCTGACGAGGATGCGGCGCCCGTTGTGCACGATGATGTCGGGCGAACAGTAGGCGGAGGGATCGCTGAAGCCCTTGCTGGTCCAGGCGGTTTCGCCGGTGTGCTTGTCGAGGGCCGCGAGGCCGGCATCGGGGCCGCCGGGCGCGCAGTAGACATAGCGTTCGTCCACGAGGGGTGACTCGGCGATGTCCCACTGGATCTGTGTGCCGTTGAAGCGGTCCATGAGGTCCACCCGCCAGGTGATCGCGGGCGTTTTCAGGTCGAAGCGGTAGACCACGCCCGGCCCGGAGATGAGGTAGCCCGCGTCGCCCTCCACGGTAAGGGTGGAGCGTGCGCCGGGGGCCTGGGAGTCGTCGCTCTCGAGGCCGTAGGGGAGCCGCCACTTCTCGCTTCCATCGAGGTTCAGGGCGAAGAGAACGCCCTGGTCCCCTTCCAGCATGCCGGGCACGTAGATGGTGTCTCCGACCACGGTTGGCGAGGCGTAACCCATGCCGATGAAGTCCACTTCCCAATGCAGCGCCGGGCCGCCTTCGGGCCAGGCCTTCAGCAGGCCAGTGTCCTCGAAATGGCCGGTACGATCGGGGCCGCGGAACTGGGGCGCATCGGCGGCGTTTGCGGCGGCGGCCAGAACGATCAGGGCGGGGACAGCGCATAGACGGGCCATGGGATGGGTACTCCTGGTTTCAGAAAGGGTTCGAGGCGCAGCGGGGGAGCGGTCTAGAGTTCGATCCAGACCGTGGTGTGGCAGTTCTCGATGTCTTCCTTGTCCCGGAAGGCGATGGCCGCCGTGGGGCAGGCCGCGACGCATTCGGCGGCGGACTTGCGCAGGCCCTCGTCGAGCGAGCGCTCGAAGGGGACCTTGATCTCCATTTCGAAGCCGCGCCCGCTGAAGGCGAGGCCGATTTCCTCGCCGTGCATGCGCGCTATTTCGACGCAGAGGCCGCAGCGGATGCATTTGCCTGGCTCCAGGTAGACATCGCCGCCGAGGCCGACGAAGCGGACATCCTTGGTCTCGGTGGTGTTGTATTTTCGCTGCTCCGCGCCGTATTCGTGCGACCACTTGCGGAGCGTGCAGGTGACGCGCTTGCGGCAGTCGCAGTGGAGGCAGCGGCCGGCTTCCTTTCTGGAATCGCCCAGCGGCTCTTCTTCCAGGATTGGCTTGACCAGCATGGCCTCCTTGTTTTCGTTGTGATCGCGCATGTCCTCCATCTCCGCCTTCACCATTTTGCCGATGCGCGATTCGAAGAGCTCCTTTTCCGGCTGGGGGTCGACGCTGGTCATGTAGCGGTCGACCCAGGCGGCGGTGGTCTTGCCGTTGCCCACGGCCATGACGGTGAGCTTGTGTTCCTTCGCCAGGAAGACCTTGCCGGCGGCCTTGCCCAGGCTGGTGCAGGCGAGGATCACGGCGTCGTAATCCTCCTTGAGCGCCTCCAGCATCTCCTCGTCGACGCGGGTGTTGTAGCGGAAGTCGATACCCATCCGCGTAATGAAGGCGATCTCCGTGTCCAGCACGTGTTTCGGGAGCTTGTCATCGTCCCAGTCGCGCAGCTTGCCGCCGGCCTTCTCGTCTTTCTCGTACATGGTGACGGCGTGGCCGCGTTTGCGCAGGACCCAGGCGGCGGCCATACCGGTGGCGCCCGCGCCCACGATGGCGACTTTTTTGCCGGAATCGGGCGGGCATTCGAGGAGTTCGGGGTTCTCCTGGAGCGATTTTTCCGCGACGTTCCGGTGGAGCATGCGGATTTTCATGGTCTCGTCGTAGCTTTTGCGGCGGCAGGGGTTCTCGCAGGGGGCGGGGCAGACGTAGCCGAGCGTCCAGGGGATGACCAGCCCGTTGTGGATCGTATACGCCGCTTCGTCGAATTCGCCTTCGTAGATCTGGCGCATCATGACGGGGATATTCATCGAAGCGGGGCAGGTGTGCGCGCAGGGGGCTTCGCAATCGCCGATGTGCTCGCTCAGGATGAGTTCGAGCACTTCCTTACGCGCCTCGCAGACATCGCCAGTGTCGGTTTCGATTTCCATGCCGTCCTGGGCGAGCGTGGAGCAGGAGGAGTGGAGCTGGCCGGTCTTGGTGTTGCGCACCGTGCAGAGCATGCACGAGTTCATGGGGCGGACGCCTTCCCAGTAGCACAGCGTGGGGATTTCGATCCCGAGTTGCCGCGCGGCCTGGAGCAGGGTCTGGCCCTGTTCGACCTCGATCGCCTGGTTGTTGATGGTCACGGTTGGCATGGATAGCTCCTGTCAGCCTCTTGACCCGGCCTTAATTGCGTCCACCGGGCAGGCCACCAGGCAGTAATCGCAGCGGGTGCATATACTCAAGTCAATGTGGTGCATCTTGTAGGGGCCGCCGTCGATACAGTCGACCGGGCAAACCTGCGCGCACTTGGTGCAGCCGATGCAGTTGTCCTCGACCCAGTAGTCGATGAGGGGCTTGCACTTGCCGGCGGGGCATTTCCCGTTCACGTGCGCCTCGAACTCGTCGCGGAAGTACATGAGGGCGGTGAGGACGGGGTTCGGGGCGGTCTTGCCGAGTCCGCAGAGGCTCTGGCTCTTCACGACCTTGCCGAGCTGCTCCATGAGCTCCAGGTCCTGGGCCTTGCCCTGGCCGTTGCACAGGCGCGTGAGCATTTCTTTCAGGCGCATGGTGCCGATGCGGCAGGGGGAGCACTTGCCGCAGGATTCGTCCTGGGTGAATGAGAGGAAATAGCGGGCCATTTCCACGATACAGTCGGAGTCGTCCAGGACGACCATGCCGCCGGAGCCCATCATGGCGCCGACCTCGACGAGGGCTTCGTAGTCCACGGGGGTGTCGGCCAGGGATTCGGGAATGCAGCCGCCGGAGGGGCCGCCGACGAGCATGGCCTTGAATTTCCGGCCATCGGCGATGCCGCCGCCGATGTCTTCGACAATCTGGCGGATGGTGATGCCCATGGGCACCTCGATGAGGCCGCCGTTGCGGATTTTCCCGGCCAGGGAGAACACCTTGGTGCCCTTGCTCTTTTCGGTGCCGAGTTTCGCGAACTCCTGCGCGCCTTTGCGGACGATCCAGGGCACGACGGCGAGGGTTTCGGTGTTGTTAATGAGGGTGGGGCAGCCGTAGAGCCCGCAGGTCGCCGGGAAGGGCGGGCGCATCGTGGGCATGCCGCGCTTCCCTTCGAGGGAGGCGATCAGGGCGGTTTCCTCGCCGCAGACAAAGGCGCCGGCGCCTTCCTTCACGCGCAGGTGCAGGTTCTTGCCGGAGCCGAGGAAATTGTCGCCGAGGATGCCGGCTTCCATGCAGTCGTTGATCGCGCGGCGCATCTGTTTTGTGGCGAGGGGGTACTCCGCGCGGATGTAGAGGATGCCTTCATCCGAGCCGACCGCCAGGGCGCTGATGATCATGCCCTCGATCACGCGGAAGGCGTAGGACTCGAGGATCATGCGGTCCATGAAGGCGCCCGGATCGCCCTCGTCACCGTTGCAGATGATATATTTCTTGCCGGTGGGGGCCGGGGCGTCGTGGACGAACTGCCATTTGCGCCCCGTGGGGAAACCGGCGCCGCCGCGGCCGCGCAGGCCGCTTTCGAGGATCTCGTCGATAATGCGCTGTGGCGTCCAGGCCTGATCGCTCCGGGGGAGGTCGCGCAGGGACTTGCCCTGGTGGCGCGCCAGGAGAATATCGCCGGTGATTCGCCCGAAGAGGCAGCGCTCCAGCGCGGCGAAGCCGCCCTTCTTCAAGTATTCGTCGAGGTTGTGCGGGTCGATCTCGCCGTGGTGCTCGGTGGCGATGTGCAGCTGGTTGCCCAGGAAGGCGGTGACCTGCGGGTCGCGCACCACGCCGTCGTGCCGCTTCACGGCGTCCTCGCTGGTGTCGGCATCCACATAGAGATTGTCGGCCCAGCGGAGCGCGGCGGAACGCAGGCGCGCGATGGGATTCTTCGGGGCGAAGTGGCGCGAGATAATGGTGGGCACATCGTCCACGGTAACCCGGAGGTACATGGCGGGCGGCTTGTCCCCCTCGACAATTTCGAGTACCGGGACCTGGTGGCACATGTGCACGCAACTCACGTGTTTTACCGGCACGGTGGAGTGGATGGACGCGAGGGCCTCTTCGACCGCGGCATCGATGCGGTCGGTGCCGCCGGCGACGCAGCACGAGTCGAGCCCGATACGGATTTCGGCCCCGTTTTCGACCACCTCGCGTTTAATCTCGTTGTGCCGATCGCCTTTCCGGCCCTCGCGCTGCTCGAAGTCGCGCATGGTGGCCTTGACGGAATCGGGGGCGACGTTGGCGTAGGTGACGCCATCGACCTGCATGGCGGGGGCCAGGGAGCAGCAGCCGATACAGGCCACTTTCTGGATGGTGTACTTGCCGTCGGCGTCGGTGTCTTCGCCCTTTTTGAGGTTGAGGTGCTCCGCCATTGCCTCGTGCACGTCCTCGGAACCCTTGACGTGGCAGGCGGTGCCATCGCACAGGCTGATGACGTGTTCGCCGACCGGGTCGCGGCGGAACTGCGAGTAGAAGGAGGCGACGCCCTCGATGGAGGCGGGGGTGATGTCGGTCAAATCACAGACGCGCTGGAGCGCATCGCCCGGGAGGTAGCGGTATTCCGACTGGATCGCCTGGAGGATCGGGATCACCGCTTCCGGGCCGTGTCCGGCTTTTTCGACAATTGCGTCGATTCGGGTCAGGTCTACCGTTGCCTGTGTCATGGCGCCTCGATACAGTAAAGTTTTTCCGGGGTTCGCAGATACACCCGGTTATCCATAAAGGCGGGCGTCGCAAACGCGGGCTCGCCGAGGCTGAACCGTGCCAGCTCCTCATACGCGCTTCCGGTGCGGAAGACGTACATATTCCCCTTCAGGTCGGCGATATAGATGCGGTCGCCCACGAGGATCGGGGATGCGTAAAAGCCGTCTTCCACTTCCTCCACCCACAGGGTTTCCCCGGTCTTCGCGTCCAGGCAGACGATGTCTCCGATGGCGGTGCCGAAGTAGAAGCGATCGCCGTCGCCGACGGGGCTGGAGACTTCGGGAAGCAGCTCGTTGAATTCCCAGGAGACCGTGGCGGTGACGGCGCCTTCGGCGCCTTCCAGGGTAACGCCGGAGGCGACCGCGTATTCGTTGGCGACGAAGACCATGCCGTTGGCGTAGGCGGGCGAGGGGGAGACCTCGCCGCCGAGGCACTTGACGGACCAGAGCAGGTTGCCGGTAACCGGGTCGTAGCCGTCGGCGTCCTGTTCCGAAGCGAGGATCACCTGGGGGCCAAAGGTTGTCTGGGCGAGGATGGGCGAGGCCCAGGAAATCTTGTTGCGTTCGGCGACCCAGGCATCTTTTCCGGTGCTGATATTCACGCCATGGAGTTTTGGTTCCACGGCCTGGTCGTACTGGACGTAAAGGATGTCTCCGTAGGCGAGGAGGGAGGAGGAGTGGCCGTAGTGGTTGTCGGGGATGCCGAAGCTCCGGCCCCAGCGCTGGTTGCCTTCCTGGTCGAGCGCGACGAGGTCGCCGTTTGCGAATAGCGCGAAGACGAGATCGCCATGGGCGGCCATGGTGGAGGCGGCGTGTCCGGTGTCCTCCATGACGTCGGGGGCCTCTCGCGGCGAGGTCGGCAATGCGTTGATGGTTTTTTTCCAAACGAGATCGCCGGTTTCGGTATCGTAACATGCGACCTCGCGCACGGTTTCGTCGGCGCTGGAGATGTAGAGGCGGTTGCCCCAGATGACGGGCGAGTTGTGGCCCGGCATAGTGAGATCGGCGGACCAGCGGACGCCCTCGCCGCTCTCCACATCCCAGGAGACGGGGGCGGTGGTGAAGTGGGCGACGCCGTTGGCGCCGGGCCCGCGGAAGCTGGGCCAGTTGACGAGCATTTCGTCCCACGCCGGCGCGGTGACGGCGGCGGCGGCCTGGCCCGCGCCCGCGGCGCTCTCCGCGCCGCCTTCCGCGGCGGCCGGTTGCGCGAGCAGCTCGGCTGTGAGCGCGGTCTCGCTGAAGTATGAGGTCATCATGCCTCCCGCCAGCAGGCCGATGCCGGCCCAGGTAATCAAATGGCGCGATTGCGCGTAGGCCAGGAACTCCTTGTCGGCCGTCGGCACGTCCGCCAGTTCGGGCAATTGGGGGCGCCAGCGCATCATGTTCTTGAACGCGATCAGGAAGATGGAGACACTGCCCAGAAGCACCCAGGCGCCGATGCGCAGGTGCGTCTGGCTTGTGAAAAACGCCTTCCGGGTGATCAGGTCCAGATCGCGGATTCGCTGGGCCAGGGCCTCGTCCTTCTCCGGGGCGTTTGCGTACTCCACGCGCAGGTAGGTCAACAATTCGTGGTTGACCGGGTCGGCGCGCTTGATCATCCAGTAATTGACGATGATCAGGATAAACACCAGCAGGGAAAAGAGGCCCGCAACGATTGTAATTGTACTAGAGAGACGCCAGAGGAAGTCGCTCTTGTCAAACTCCCTTTTTTCAAGCATTCGGAAAAACTACGCTCCTTCTTCAACTGGGCAATACGGATAACAACGCCCGCAGCTGAAGCAGGTTTCCTTATGCGGTTCGAAGATCGTACGTTTCTTGATGACCGACAGTTCGATCAGCTTGATGCTGATGATCAGGGCCAGGAACGCGCCCAGGAGCGCGCCGCCCGTCTTGAACTGTTCCTTTATCGCCAGCGACTCCGCATGGAGTTGCGCCGCCGTCTTCCCTTCGACGCGGAAGGTATCTGCTTGCAAGTTGCCGCGCTCGGTGATAATACCACGATCCTCGAGCGCAATGCGCTCGCTGAGGCTTACGGTGGGGTGCATGCGCGAAAGGGGCTCATACATCATGTACCCGCCGAGGGCCCCGAGCAGGATGAACACCGGGGCGAGAAAGACGAGCCCGCGGATGCGTTTCTTGCCCTGCGCGGGGTCTTCCACGAGGTGGCGCGGCGTGGGCATGTCGATGGCGTTGTAGGGGCAGGAATCCTCGCAGAGGCGGCATTCCACGCACGGGGAGGGGGGGATCTGGAGGTGGAACTTGGAGAAGCGGGACATCCAGCCCAGCAGCACGCCGTAGGGGCAGAGGAACCGGCAGTAGGGCCGTGCGATGAAAACGCCGATCAGGAGGATCAGTGCGGCGGCGATGAGCATGCCGAAGTTGTCGTTCAGCCGGTAGAGGCGCACGAAGGGGTCGTAGCGGCAAATCAGGAAGCCGGCGCCGGTGGCGACGCCGAGAATCGCGAGGCCGAGGTAGATGTACTTGCCCAGGCCCAGGACGCGCTCCAGGGCCGGTGAAATCCGGATGGGGGCAATGGCCACGAGCTCCTGCATGGCCCCGAGCGGGCAGACGGAGGCGCAGAACACGCGGCCGAAGAACAGGGAGAAGAGCAGGGGCAATACGAAGAAAGCGACAATGATCCAGGAAACCGCCACATCGGGCAGGAAAATGGCGGCGGCGACGTTTTGCGTCGAGCCGACGGGGCATATGCAGCCCTGGCGGTAAAATCCGAAGAAGAGCAGGGAAAACACACTGACCCCGAAGAGGCCGCGCCGCGATCGGGCCTTGAACACGAGCCAGGTGGTGAGGGAGAGCGCGCCGAACAGAATGAGCGCTTCCCACCAGGTATTGCGCCCGTCCGGGGGCGGTATGAAGAGGTACGGCATGGCGTACTCGGTCTCGAAGTCCGGCGGCGCGAACTTGAGCTCGATAGCGTGTGCCGTGCTTACGAGGAATGCGGCGGCGGCCGCGATGGGTGCAACTGGGGTTCTCATGACAGTGCCGGTGGGTGGGCGAGGTAGGTGTCGCCGGTCAGGAACATATAGGGCTGGGACTGGGGAACTTCGCTGAAGCAATCGGAGGGGCAGGATTTCGCGATCGAACATTCGTTGCAGTTGATGCAGATGTCCTGCCGGATTTGCAGGTAGAAGGATCCGTTGCCGAAAATGAGGCAGGCTTTAACGCACTTGGCGCAGCCAATGCACTTGTCTTCGTGGATCTTGTACTCGTAGTACGGGGCCTCGATGTATTTCCGCTCGATCGCGGCGGTGGGGCAGAGCTGGTTTTCCGCGCCCGAGTCGAGATCGCGCGATCCCGGCTGGAGGTAGCCGAAGCACAGGTCGCAGTAGCCGCAGATATCGAACTGGTTGAGGCATTTGACCGCGCTGGGGTTCAGGACGCAGTGGGTGGTGCACTGGCCGCACTGCGTGCACTTGGCCGGGTCGAGCTGCCAGTACTTCGCCTCGGCCTTCTCGCCCACGGCCATCCAGGTCGCACCGGTGAACGCCGCCGCGCCGGTAAAGCGCATGAAATCACGCCGGTCGATTTTTTTTCGCTCGCTCATCGGGATCCAGCCCTTTCTCCGGCAGGGAACAGCTATGGTTGGCCCAGCACTCATTACAGAGCGTGGTGGTCTCAAAACATTCCTCGGGGCTTCGGGAGCCATGGACCGCGGCCAGCGCCACGCCGCCCATGCCCAGCATTGCGCCCCTGCGCACGAGACTGTTCAGGAACTCTTGCCGGTTCATATCCTGAGTCATCGATCTCACCTCCTCGGGGCGGCCGCGCGCCGGTTGTGGCGCGGGAGCGATCCCCGGTTCACTGCGTGTTGGGCTTCGCCGCCATCTTCGTTTCGTTCGCCTCGAAAATGCGGACGCTGTTTTTCTTCGGATCGAGCACGAGGATCCGGTCGTCGGGGTCAACGGCCAGGTCGCCGATGCCCTGGGGGAGCTGGAACGCGCTGGAGCCGACGACCAACTCCTCGAATTCGCCGGAAGTCACTTCGAAAATCTTGACCCGCACGGGGCCCTTTTCGCCGGTTACCAGGCGGCCCTCGCTGTTGAACGCGATTTGGACGGGGTTGCAGCAGCCCGAGAAGCTGTCGAGCCGGGTCACATCCGCGCGGTACCAGGAGGTCACGATATCCCCGTTGCTGCGGTAGCGCTCGAGGCCGAGCTTGCCGGGATTGACAACCCAGAGGTGCCCGTCGCTGTCGAACGCCAGGTCGAAGTAGGGGCTGGGCACTTCGAGGCCCGGAACGTCGCGCGCCTCGTCGGTCTCGCCGATGCGATTGAGCACGGTTCCGTTGTAGTCGATCCGGAGCACGCACCGGCTTGCGGCGTCGGCCAGGAAGATCTCGTCTTCGCCCGCCGCGATGGCGGTAATGAGGGAGCGCGCGGTGAAATCGCCCCAGACGGCCTCAATCTTTCGGTCGGTTCCGATGAGCGCCACGCGATCGTCGAGGCCGGCCAGGAGGCGCCCGTCGGGTGTGAAGTCGAGGCAGGTCACGGCGCCGTCCACGGGGATGCGTTCGATTTCCTTTCCCGATGCGTCGTAGACGGCGATGGCGTCCTTGCCGCCGATATAGATGTTGCCCGAGGCATCGGTTTTGAGGGCGCGGGGCATTTCGACTGCCGGTGTGATTTCGCCGGTCTCGGCGAAACGGGTATCGACCTGATCGACCGCGAGTAGCGCGGTGATATCGTACTCGAGGTTGGGTCCGGGTTCGGGAAACTTGTTCCCGGTGGTGGTGAGATAGAAGTAGAGCCCGGCGATGGCCGCCATGACCACGCCCCACGCATAGGGGTATTTGGGCTTGTGTACCGGTTCTTTCATATCACGCCTGTCAGCCTGCTGCCTGGCCGGTTCCAAGATTGACGCACGCGAGGTTGTTCATATCGCGGAGCAATAGCCGGTCGCCCGCAATGGCCAGTGGCCCCCACGCATCGTGGCCGTGGAGCACCTGCGCCTCGCCCAGTTTCCTGAATTCCCGGGCCGTCGCGTCGATCATGGTCAGTGTGCCGTCGTCGTCCAGTATATAGAACTTTCCATCCGCCAGCAAGAAGGGACCCAGCCCGAAGCGATTGTCATTACCACTTGACCAGACCAAATTGCCTTCGGTGTCAAAACAGACAAATTGCGCCTTCAGCGCGCCGGCATCCTTGGGCATGATGGAGTAGAGGTAGCCGTCGTGGAAGATGGGGGTTTGCTGTTCGCAGGCCAGCCCTTCCTCCGGCGCGGTGCGCGCGAGGATCTCCGCGGTTTGTCCGCCGGCGCCGCCGTCCTTTATCTGCAACATCATGGCGCCGGTGCTGTAGCCGGCGGTGACGTAGATTTTGTCATCACCGGCTGGAACCGGGGAGGGCGCCACCACTTTGGCTTCCCAGGGCACGTCCCAAAGCAGCTTGCCCGCGTCGGGGCCATCCGCCGCCACGCCGGCGACGCCGCCGATGGCGCTGTAGACGTAGATATTGCGTCCCAGCATGGTCATGGGAATGACGGAGGAGTGGGACATTTTCCAGCCGCGCGGGTTCGGGGCTTTCCAGAGCACCTCGCCGGTTTCGCAACTGACGGCCATCATCAGCACCTCGGGGCCTGCGGGCGCCAGGATGACGGCGTCGTCCACAATCGGGGGGCACTGGCCGGCGTACCAGAGCGGCTCGTCGGAGCCGTAGTCGCGCTGGAGGTCGATGCCCCACCGGAAGTCCCCGGTGTCCGTGTCGAGACACACCACGTGGCATTTGGGGCCCATGGTCACGACGTATTTTTCGGTCACCGCCGGGATGGTGCGGGACATGCCGTGGTTTCGCTTAATGGCAATTTCATACGAGCGGCGCCAGATTTCCTTGCCATCCGCGAGCGAAAGGCACCGCAGGACGTCGGCGCGGCCCTCCATGTCGTAGTCCATCAGGAATACGCGGCCGCCCAGGACAGCCGGCGCGGCGTACCCATCGCCGATGGGCAGGGTCCACTCGATTTTCGGGCCGTCCGCGCCCCAATCGGACGCGAGCGGGGGGCCGTCCAGCACGACATTGTCGGAGCGTGGGCCCCGGAATTGCGTCCACATGCCGGGAAGGTTGGCCGGTTCGCCTTCGCCCGCGAAGAAGACGCCGGATAGATCCGGGCCGCGCGCCATCAAGGCGCTCTGGTCGGGTTGTCCGTCCGCGCCCGGGACCTGGACAGCGACGACGAGCGAGGGGCTGCTCGACAGCCAGAAGATGAGGGAGGAGAAACCGAGGAGGGTGCAGACCGCGCCCGCGGACCACATCGCAATCAGGTTGGCCCGGCGGTCCTGATCGAGCGCGTTTACATCAAATCGCATCGTCACGGTACAACAAACTACCTATAGTTCCGGCCCGCCGCCCTCGTGCGTCAGCCACCGCAGGCAAGGGCGTCACGCGCCGCACTTACTGTACGCGTTTACAAGGCGTGAAATCTACCTGTAGACGGAACACGGTACGCTTTCGATCCATTCCGTAAAGCTCGAAAAGCGTGTTATGTGTTCCAAAAGAGGATCATTTTATTTTGGGTGGCGGTCTGGTAGTATCGCGCGTCGACAGCGGGGAAGTAAGAAAAGCCCTGGTTTTTCGGTTCGACTGAGGCCCACCATGATACGGGCCTTCAGCCCTGGCCGAATTCGTCGTCATTTCCTGGGCCTGCGGCCCAGGCTGGTATGATCTGCGCCTTCGGCGCTGAAGAAACGAGATTCAAGGCTGAAGGCCTGTTTCAAATCAGCCTGGGCTATCGGTTCAGGCAACGGAATCCAATAGGTACTGAGGGCTGAAGGCCCGCTTCATAGCGCTCGAAATTCATCGGTAATATCATCAAATCTGTCCCCTTTGTCCTTGATCGGGGTGTTCACGGGCTGTAGTAATTGTAGGTCAGCTTGTTCTGGCGGTAATGGCGCTGTTCCCAGAGGCGGGGCTGGTCCGGGCGCGGATTCGGGTCGGGATTGTGGTAAATCTTGAGGCGGTTGCCCTCCCAGGAGATCAGCTCTTCTCGCCAGTCGCCGGAAACATCCGCGACGTGCAGGCGCGTGGCGTTATCGTCGAATCGGGCGACGAACTTGCCCGTCATCGGGTCAAACACGCCGAGATCGCCCGCGCCGTGTCGCTCTTTGGCGGCTGCGAGTTGTTTTTCGCCGCCGGTCCAGTCGATGCAGTAGATGAGCTCGACGCCCGACGCCGTCCAGCCTTCGGGTTTTACGGCGTCGAGTTCATAGTGCGCGATGATCTCGCCCATGGCGTCGTGTACCCAGGGTTTCTGGCCGGTGTTGTAGCGGCTGCGGCACCAGATTTCGAGGCCGGGCCGATCGGGGTCGAAGTCGCCCACCGCGGCGTTCTGGGGTTCCTGGTGGTCGTAGTGGGTTTCCCAGAGTAATTCTTTCTCGTTATACAGGAAGATCCGGTTGCCTCCGCCCTCTTCCAGGGCCACCACTTCGAGACCGGGCAGGTCGGGGCGCACGTCATAGACGAAGATGGAATCGATGTGCCCCTTGAGGGGGATAATGGTCAGGAATTCGCCGGTGTGGCTCACCATCGTGCCGCCCAGGACCTCGTCGCGTCCGTCGCCGTCGAGATCCGCCACGCGCGCGCCGTTGTGGGCGCAGGTGGTGAAGTCGGCACGCTGCCAGAGGGGCGTCGTGTCGCCGGATTGGAGGGCGTCCAGCGCGTAGGCCGCGATGTGGTGTCCGACGCGGTAGCCCTGGTTGTTGGTGGCCTGGAGCAACAGGTCGCGCTCGCCCTGGCCCCGGAAATTGGCGACAACGAGGTGTTCCCAGCGGTCCGTTCCCTCGGGGTGGGGCGGGTTGGCGGTCCAGCGGAGTTCGCCGGTGGCGCCGTCCAGCACTTCGAGGCCCTTGGCTTCGGTCGCGCCGCCGAGAAGATAGAGGACCTCCGTCTTGCCGTCGCCGTCGATATCGACGGCGGTTACGCCCGGGGCATTGTGGCCGGGCAGTCCCACCCGCTCCGAGGAGCCGCCCACGCGCACGTCGGCCTTCCGGAGCCAGAGCTCCGCGCCATCGTGGCTGTAGGCGCCGATGACGCCGGGGGCGGTAACGAGGTAGTCGAAGCGCCCATCCCCGTTCAGATCGGCCACCAGGATGCCGCCGGCGGAATCCTCCGCTACGGGGAAGGCGAGATCGATGACGAAGGGGTTGGCGGGGTATTGCGTGGCGGTTGCCGCGGCGGCGAGCGCGATCCCGATGATGGCGGCGATTGGTCTGATCATGCTGGATTTACCCTCTGTGTCGGTTTGTTGGCGCGCGCGCCGGATCGGGCGATAGGCGCCCGAGCCAGTATTCGCGGAGCAAGCCCCCCACTATAAGATGCCCTGAAGGGCCGCCAGGTTTCATTTTTTGGTAACAGTTTAGCCGTCTGAAGCAAAGAAGTTTTTCAACCACGAATGAACACGAATTCACACGAATAAGAGAGACGATTGGCCGGGTTCGAAGACTCGAATGGAACGATTGCAGGTCCGCCATTCGAGCCGTTTGAAGAGGGGAATTTTCCCACAGATTTGCACACAGATCTTTGGAAAAAAACTCCCTTAGTTGCGTCTCTCCGCTGGCCTTTGGAGGCTCTTGCCGGGTCAGTCGATTTTTGTCTCCGTAATCTCCCCGGTATACACCACGTTGTCCCAGTCCTCGATCCCGATGACCTCTTTGGCGAAGGCGATGGCCTCCTCCTGCGCGTCGGTTTCCAGCGCCTGAAACACATACCAGACGGGCTTTTTCCCGAGGGGCTCGTCTTCGTCGTCGGGGAATCGCCGCAGGCCGATGCGCAGGCCGCCCTCGTGCCGGTTGTCCACCCAGTTGTGGAAGTGAAACATCGAAACCGACTTCAGCGGCGCCAACTTTTTCCAGGCGTAGGCCATCGAGGCCGCCTGATCGCGGAGCGACGCCTCGGAATAGTCCGGCGAGTTGGGCCCCTGTTCGGTGAATTGCACATCGCGCACGATCTCGTCCTTGTAGCGCGCTTCGGGACGGTGCGCCCACGCATCGATCACCTCGAGGTTCTTGAAGGTGATGCGTGGCGTGTCGAAGGAATACCACGCGGTCTCGTCTTCCCAGGCGCGCGGGTCGCGCAGGTCCTCGGGGTAGGGGTGCAGCGCGACGCCCCACGGGAAATCGCCCTCGGCCTGGCTGAATTCCAGCAGGAGCGCCAGCAGGTCGCGCCCCTTGTAGCAGTGCGGGTTGTAGATCGAGTTCCAGTGGTGCTCCAGGGAGATATACACCCGCGCATGCGGATCGTACTGCCACGCGATCAGCTGCGCCATCCGCATCGACTTGTGGTATGCGTCCATATAGCGCAGGGCCGATTTCTCGCCCATGTTCGTCCAGACCCACCCGGAGTTTACTTCGTTGTGCAGGATCCAGTGGTGGATCCGGCCAAACGCCCCGTCCGGGCGGCTGTAGCGCTCCGCGAGGAAGTTCAGCGCCGCCGCATACGCCGCCACACCCTCGGGGCCCGTGAAATTCGGCATGACAAAAATCCCCGCCGGGTCCGCGTCCGGATGCGCGACGAGCCGGCGGAAATCGCCCTCCGCCGCGCCTGTCGCCTGGTTCACCAGGATGATCGCCGACACGATCAGGCCGTGCGCGGCCGCGCCGCGCATCGTGTTGTCCAGCTGCGCCACCGCGCCGTCGTCGGTATACCACGTGCGCCCGCCATAGGCGCAGGGCGTTCGGCCGTCCCCCGGCGCCGTGCGCATGAAATGGTCCAGCAGAATGTTTACCGTCACCGCAGAGACATCGAGTTCCACCACATCCTCCACGGGACGCCCCGGCGAGAAGGCCCCGAGCCCCTTGCGGTTCCGGGGTTGCGCCGGTGTTAGCCCGGGCCGCGCGGCAACGCGCCCGGCGTACTGCGCGTGCGATTGCAGCGCCAGCGCCCCGGCTTCGCCCGATGCGAGGGCCCAGCGCGAATACAGCCGGTCGCGACCGTCCTCCGCATAACGCGGGATGGTCTTCGAAAAGGCCGATCCCGCCGGCGCCGTGACGGGCCAGCGCGGACCCGAAGCGTCTGGAAGCGTCGCTTCGACGGGTATCTCCACGAGATAGAACGCTATGGCGTCGCCCGAAGCGGGGGGGAGGGCGCCCCGAATACGAATCTGGTCCTCGGTCACTTCGATATCCAGCGCCGCGCCGCCGGGGCTGCGCAAGTACGCCGACAGCGCCGCGTCCAGCGCGGCCTCCCGCTCTTTCGCCTCGGCCGCGCGCGCCGCCAGGGCCTGCTCCTCGGCGTTGAGCGGGCGCACGGCCATATTCCGGATCTGCACGGTATGCCCGGCGGCGCGCCCGAAATCGATCCGCAGCCGGCGGACCGGCGCCTCCAATTGATCCAGTAGCGGCGCCAGATCGATGCGGTGCGCCGACCATCCCTGGCTCGCGCCCAGACCCGGCGCGTGCAGGCTCGCGTCCTCGCGCACCGGCGGATCGGCGAAAACCTGTACCGGTCCGGTCCCCGTCAGCGAGAAGTATTCAAAGGCCAGCACCGGCGCCGACCGGAGATCCGTCCCTTCGGGGAAGGGTGTCGTGTAGACATACGGATCGCTCCCTGTAGTCTCGATTTCCACCGCGCCCCCGTCCGCATCCCGCACCACCGCGTCATGCGCGCCTTCCGGCACAAAACTGAGGGCAACCTCCTCCGCCTTCACATCCAGCGCCAGCAACATGCCAACCAGCCCAAGAATCCGAACCATACCTACCTCGTTTTCCACTACAGCCTAAAATCTAAAGCCTACAGCCTGACTTCCCCCAGCGCGGCATAATCCAACCCGTACACCGCGCGCAGGGCCGCTTCCACCGCCGCGCCGCCTTTCAGTTTACTGATAAACGCCGCCATCTTCTCCGCGCCGCCCGCGTCCCAGAGGCGCTGCACCGCGGCATGGGCCTGCGCGTAGGCCACGGCCAGCGCGTCCTTCTCCAGCGCCTGAAGCTGGTTCGATTCGAGGTCACGAAGCGCGTGCAAGGCCCCCGCGTGCGCCGCGCGGCTCAGCAGGCGCGCCCGGGACTGATCCATCTCCCGCGAAAAGGTATCCGCCAGCCCCTCGTTCAGCCACCACGGCGCCTTCGGCCCCAGATGGCTCACCACCACAACATGCACAAACTCGTGGGTAAGCCGCGCCGACAACGTGCGCCGGGGCAGGAAGCGCCCCCGCCGGTCGGTGATCGGCGCGCGGATCTTGCCGTCATACAGCGCGCCCACGTGGGCGGCGGTGTCGGTGGCCTCGGCAAATTGCGCGCCGTCGTACAGCACCACCTGCACCGTGCCCGGCGGCGTGAGCCCGCCCAGCCGCGCGGCGACGCTTTCCCACGCTTCCTCCAGCACGGAAAACACCAGATCCCGCGTTTCCTCCGAAAGCGCCTTCGCGTAGCTGATTTGGAAGTGGCCCTCGGCGTATTGCGCGAAGCCCGCCTCCACCGGCGCCTCCCGCATGAGCTTGTCGTACTTGCCCTGCAAATCCGGCCAGTCCGGACGCCCCGCGAGGGCCTTCTCCCAGGCCTCCCGCGCGCCGTTCAGGTTGTTTTTCTGGTAGCGCGCCTCACCGATCAGCGCCAGCGCCTCCACGTTGTCTGGCGCGCGCGAAAGCGCCTCGTCCAGCAGCCCGATCGCCTCGTCCACCCGGCCCAGGCGCAAGGCGTAGGATCCCGCCTGCGCCTTCGGCTCCGGGTTCTCCGGATCCGCTTCGGCCCCGAGCAATACCCGCGCCAGCGCCTCTTCAAACTGCCCCGCATCCGTCAGATCGTTCGCCATCGCCTGGTGGACGCGGCACACATTCCGGCGCAAAGAAGGATTCTGTGGGTCCAGCGCAAGCGCCTTCTCGAAGTGCTCCAGCGCCTCGGGATACCGCTTCGCGCTGAACGCGATGATCCCGAGTTCGTTCAGGCCGCGCGCGGGCTGCGCTTCCGCGCACGCCGCCGCGAGGAACACTAGGAGCAGGGGCAGCATGCGCGCGGTGGAATGGCTCATTGGAGACACCTCCCTACAGCTTCAATCAATCCGGTGGTAAGGAAAGGCTTGTTCAGGACTTCCATTATATTCGGTGGATGGGGGCGTCGAATACGCTCCTGATCCATGACGCCCGTGGCCATGAGCACCGGCATGTCCGGCGCGATCGCGTAGAAATCCGCCGCCAGTTCAAACCCGTTCTTCTCCGGCATGGTGTAGTCCACGATCGCGATCGCGAAGCGGCCGGGATTGGACTCGAAGGAGGCCAGCGCCGCCAGCGGATCGTTGAACACCTCCGGGATATACCCGTAACGCGACAGCACCAACTCCGCAAGCTGCGTGATGGAGACCTCGTCATCGACCACCAGCACCCGCGCCGGACGCGGCGTGGGAGGCGCTTCACCCTCTTGGGGCGCCTCGTCCCGGACCACGGCCCGGCAAACCGGGAACAGCGCGCGAACGGTGGCGCCGTTCCCCGGGCTGCTCTCGATCATCAAGCCACCCTGCATGGACCGCACAATCCCGTGCACGATTGCGAGGCCAAGCCCCGTGCCCTGGCCGACCTCCCGTGTCGTGAAGAACGGGTCGAGCAGCCGGTCGAACAGCTCCGGGGGAATGCCGGCGCCCGTATCCGCAATCTCCAACTGGACATAGTCGCCCGGCTCAATCGGCCCGGAAAGCGTCTCCAGGGGCGTCTCGATTCGGACCGGCGTCAGCGACACCCGCAACACGCCGCCGCCCTTTTCCATTGCGTACATGGCGTTGGTGCACAGGTTCGCGACCAGCTGGTGGATCTGGGTTGCGTTCGCGAGCACCGGCGGGCAGTCCGCCGCGATGGCGCGCTCGATCCGGATCGACGACGGCAGGGCGCTGCGGAGGAATCGCAGCGCGTGTTCGATTTCCGGCCCCAGCGGGATCGGGTCCCGCGCCACGTCGGATTTGCGGCTGAAGGTCAGGATCTGCGCAACCAGGTCCCGCGCCCGCTGGGCCGCGGTCTCGATCTCCCGCAGGCAAAGCGCCACCGTGTCGTCGCGTCCGGCCGGCCCCTGCCGCGCCAAATGCGCGAAGCCCAGGATGGCCTGGAGAATATTGTTGAAGTCATGCGCGATACCCCCCGCCAGCGTTCCCAGCGATTCCATCTTCTGCGCCTGGATCAGCTGCCGCTCGAGATCCAGTTCCCGCGTCACATCCCGCTTGACCGAAACATAGCTCACGACCGCGCCGGCGGCGTCCCGGATCGGCGAAATCGTCGCCTCCTCGGTAAAGAGCTGGCCGTCCTTCCGCCGGTTCACAAATTGGCCCCGCCAGGTTTCGCCCCCCTGAATGTTCTGCCACATCCGTGCGTAGTAATCCGGCGTCTGGCGTCCGCTCTTCAGGATGCGCGTGTTCTGGCCGATCACCTCCTCGCGCGTGTAGCCGGTGCATTCTTCGAAGGCCGGGTTCACATACTCGATGATGCCATCCAGGTCCGTCAGGACGATGGACTCCGCCGCGTGCTCCACCGCCAGCCGGAGACGTTCGCGTTCGATTTCCAGGCGCTTCCGATCCGTGATGTTGCGGATAAGCGCGAGCGCCGCGCGGTCCGCGCCCGGAACGATCCGCGCCTCGTAACTCCGGCGGTCATCCGGCCCGAAGTCCAGATCATATTCGAACACCGTGACCTCGCCACTTTCAAAGGCCGCCGCGATCCGCTCCAGGCAGCGCGCCGCGACAGGCCCCGGGATCAGTTCATCAACCCGTCGCCCGACAATTTCCGCGACGTTTGCGTAAAGCAGGTCATCATTGGACGCAAGCACATCTTCAATCACCCCCGTTGGATCCACACGAAACAGCAGATCGGGAAACGACGCCAGCAGCGACCGGCTCAGCGCCTCGCGCTCGCGCAGCGCGCTCTCGGACGCCCGGAGGCCCTCAAGCGCCTCGAGAAGCGCCCGGTTCTCCGCGGAAAGCGCCTCCGCCTGCCGCCGCACCTCCGCCAGGCGTCGCGCCAGCACGATCACAACCCCAGCCCCGCACAGCAACAGCCCTGCGGACCCCGCAAAGAACACCGCTGGAAGAATCGGACGTGGGGGTGGCAACGGGACTTCATCCGCCGGCCCTGCCTGCGCCAATAGCACCGCCGGCGCGCCGGAGTCCGCCAGGCGAATCGCGGCGGGCGCCGCCCCAAACACGAGAAACAGCGCCAGTGACGCGCGCGCCGCGAGGGGCCAGTTTGGCGCCCGCAACGGGTACAACCTGGATACGAGGTTTAGCAAGAACGGATTCCCATGAGGCGCGGCCCCATCCGGTTACGGTTCAACGCTGGAAGGTGGCAATAAACACAACTACCCCTCGCACGATCTCGCGCTGGTGCGCCTGGGTTTTGCCCAAAATAATGTTGCGCGACCGCGACCGCCGCACGCGATCACCGGAAACCGCCCGGCCAGCGCTAGCGTATCCGCTGGGCGCCTTCATGTCAAACCCCGCATGCCCCGCACGATCCGTGACGAAACCCATTTCACAACGCCCCCATCCCTGGCCGATCCCGCGCCTTGATACGGCCCGCGGATTTATTCTATACTTACGGAAATCCGGGGTGTAGCGCAGTCCGGTAGCGCACTTCGTTCGGGACGAAGGGGCCGGAGGTTCAAATCCTCTCACCCCGACCATTTTTTGGTCATCCGCCGCATCTGGCCAGTCCAGATGCGGTTTTTTTGCGTTGGGCTGGCCGCGCGGCTACCATGACCCTCCAGCCATTCCATGGGAGGGCAAGCAAATGGCCGTGTACAACCATCCCGCGGGCGGGCGCGCCGTTTCGGTATCGATTACCGTCCCCGGCGCCGCCGAACAGGTCTGGGACGCTATCGCGACCGGCCCGGGAATTTCTTCCTGGTTTGTCCCCACTGAATTTGAATCGGGACCCGACGGCGCGCCGGTCCGGGTTGTTTCGCACTTCAGCCCCGATGGAAGCATGGACGCGGTCGCGGCGGTCGTCACGTGGGATCCGCCCCGTTGTTTCCGCGCGGCCAGTGCGGATCTGGGTCCGGATGCGCCAGAGGTCATTACCGAGTGGCGCGTCACGCCGGTGTCCGGGAGCACTGCCCGGGTCGAAGTTACCCACATCATTGCGACGGACAGCCACGATTGGGATGCCCAACTCGAGCAGTGGGAGGGAGGCTGGCCCTGGTTCTTCCAAATCCTGCGGCTCTACCTCGGCGAGTTTCCCAGCCAGCCCTGCGTCGCATTTCGCGCCATGGGCGCCGCCGCCCCGCCCGCGGACGACGCCTGGGAGGCCTTTGCCAAGACGCTCGGCATCGCCGGGGCCGAGCCTGGCGCCCGCCGCGCCGCGCCGCCGGAACATCCGCCGGTGCGGGGTCGCGTCGCGCATGTCGCGCCTGGGGAAGGGGACTTCGGCGTCGTGCTGCGGCTGGACGACCCCTGCGCCGGCATCCTCTCGGCGTTCGCCCTGCCCATGGGCGACCACGTGTACCTCGTGCTCGATTTCTTCTTCTACGGGACGCAGGCCGCCGCCGCCGCGGAACGCTGGGCGCCGCGTTGGAAAGGCTGGATGCGAAGCGGATATCCGATGCCGCCGGATACGACGCCCGAACCCTGATGGCGCGGGCGCGCAACGTGATCGGCGGCTATACTTCACATACTTGCCCTTGATATTCTCTCGGGCGAGCGCGCGGCCAACAGCGCGCGGACATCCCACCCGAGAGGCAGCACATGACCCAGGCAGTAGTGAACGATACCCTTATCCAGGCCTTGCGCGGCGAGACCACCCCCTACACCCCGATCTGGATGATGCGGCAGGCGGGCCGCACCGATCCGGAGTATCTCAAGTACAAAGCGGCCACCGGGTTGCCCCTCGAAGACCTCTTCCGCCACCCGGAACACGCCACGGCCATTACGTTGCTGCCCCAGCGCTTCGGCGTCGACGCGCTCATCTATTTTCAGGATATCCTCACGCCGCTCACGCCGATGGGCGCGCATTTCATCTTCGATCCGGGGCCGAAACTCGTTCAACCGATAAACGCGATCGCCGATCTCGACGCGCTGCGCGAATACGACGTGGCCGGTGAACTCCCGTTCGTTCGGGAAACCTTCGACCGTATCCACGGCGCCCTCGGCGGCGCGCTGCCCGTCCTCGGTTTTGCGGGCGCCCCGCTCACCCTCGCCGTGTTCATTCTCGAAGGCAAAAGCTTCGGCGAGTCGGCGTCCCGCGCCATGGCGGCGCTGGAGGAACATCCCCGCGAGGTGCATCGCCTGCTCGACCGCATCGCCGCCATGACCGTCGATTATCTGAAATATCAGGCCGAATGCGGCGTCGCCGCGGTGCAGCTGTTCGAGTCCGCCGCGTTTCTGCTGTCCGAGACCCAGTACCGGGAGTTTGCGCTGCCGTACCAGCAACAGATCTTCGCTGCGCTCCAGGGCGTCGTCCCCACGATCAACTTCGCCCGGGAATGGAACAATCTGGACGATCTCGACGCCGCGGGAGCCGACGTCATCAGCCTGCCCGCCTCCATCTCCGTGCGGGAAGCACGCGAACAGCTCGGCGAAAGCCGGGTCCTCCAGGGCAACCTCGACAACCACCTCCTCGCCCATGGCGACGAGGCCGCCATCGCCGACGCGGTCGTCGAATGTGTCAACGCGGGCGAACACCGGGGCCACATCTTCAACCTGAGCCACGGCCTCCTGCGCGAGACCCCCTTCGATCGCGTCACCCGGCTCGTCGAGCAGGTCCACGCCTGCCGCGCGGAAAGCGCCACAAAGAGATGCGGCTAACCGGGCAGGCGCCCCACGTTTCGTTCGCGCCTGCTGAACGTTTGAACAATTTGAGGTGTTGTTTCGCAATGCCAACCTGGAGGACTCCGCGTATGAAGATTCTCACCAAGGACGCGACTAGTGGCGAACAGCTTCAAGCAGCGTTTTTCGCGGTTGTCGGAACGTTGAGTTGTGTTTACTCTATCTTCTCCCAACGGAACATCGAGATGCTCATTTTTGGGTGGTTGCTCTTAACAAATCTCGCCATCCTCGAAAACCGGGCGATGATTCGTGGACTCAAGGCGAAATCCACCCAGATGGATTGAGTCACATCGCGGATCAATGGCGCCACACAAGCCGCGCACAGAAGGTCGGGCGCTTCCGCCATGGCGCGTCTTCGGGGTGCCCGGCACAAGGCCCCCGCCAACCCATTGGCCTTTGCTACGACCCAATAATCGCCCGCAAGGCCGCGACATGCCTCTCGAAGGCCGCCCGCCCCTGGTTCGTG
Organism: Candidatus Hydrogenedentota bacterium; assembly: GCA_019637335.1. Taxonomy (NCBI): domain Bacteria; kingdom Pseudomonadati; phylum Candidatus Hydrogenedentota; species Candidatus Hydrogenedentota bacterium. The sequence goes on from JAHBVV010000013.1 coordinate 76,763, forward strand.
GCCTGGACAAAACTGCACGGCTTTTTCTTCACAAAGGTTTTCTCCATGGCGATGTAGCCACCCTCTTCCAGCTTCTGCAGGTGGGCGCCCAGGTTGCCGTCCGTGGCGCCCGTGCACGCCCGCAATTCGACGAAGTTGATTTGCTGCCGGGGCTCCAGCGCCACCAGCGCCGCCATGATCTTCAGCCGGAGCGCCTGGTGGATCAAGGGGTCCAGCGCGCTCATGCCCGCTGCCACTTCCGGCGGCTGATGTAGCCCGCCGCGATGAGGCCGCCGCCGCCGAAGAAGGCCATCCACAAGTAGAAATAATCGTACGCGAAATAGAACCCGATGGCGGTCAGCGCGGTTACGATGGCGCCGATGCAGGCGATGTAGGCCTGGCTGTTCAGGATGCCCCCCAGCACATAGATGCACATGGGCACCGTGGAAAATACCGCCGTAAATCGCATGGTGGCGTCGGGACTTTGAATCAGCGATTCGTTGAACAGGGGACCGAGCAGGAAAATCCAGAGGTATACATAGGCGAAGACGACCGGCCAGAGGATCCCGAATTTCCAACCATCTTTGTCGACGACGGATTCGCGCCCGCGCGCGATCACAAGGGTCAACACGATGCCGAGGAGCACCAGGGGGAGCCACACCATTCCCATGCCGTGGATGGAGACGTTCCCGGACTGGTAGTGGAAGTCACGGCCGAGATGCTGGGTGGTGAATGCGGCAATCCAGAGTGCGCCCCACAGCACGTAAATGATATCCGCACCTTTGTAATGGGCCCGCGCCCGGGTGCGTTTCTGCGAGGATTCGATGTCGCCCATGGCGGCGACTGCGTCGGTCTTGTTCATGGCGCCAGTCTCCTGAAGGTTAGTTTTCCATAAACTCTGTAATTCAGAGTACTCTATTGTATGTCCGTTGTCAAGGCCTTTGAGGAGGTCGGGCGCTTCCGCCACGGCGCGTCGTCGGTGTGCCCGAAACAAGGCCCCCCGGCAAGCCAGGGGACGCGCCACGCGCGTCTGCCGGTTGCGGTTTCCTGAGGTGATCCAAAAAACCGCATATATTTGACAAATATTAGACAAAATGGTAAGGTTGGGGCGAACACCCGTAGTCAAAAGCCGCCAGATCCGAGGCCAAGCCATGCCCGACACGTCCGTCATCTACTGGATTCGCAACGATTTGCGGCTCGCCGACAATCCCGCGCTTACCGCCGCGGTGAAGGCGGGCACCGTGATCCCGGTGTATATCTGGTCGCCTGCGGAGGAGGGGGCCTGGACGCCCGGCGGGGCCTCACGGGCCTGGCTGGATGCGTCTCTGCGGGCGCTTTCGGAGGCGTACGCGGCGGCGGGATCGCGGCTGCTCATGCGGGCGGGGCGTACGGCCGAAATCCTGCTCGCCCTCTGCGCGGAAACAGGCGCGGAAGCGGTGTACGCCAGCCGGCGCTACGAGCCCGACGCGCTGCGCCAGGAGGCGTCCGTGCGCGATGCGCTCAAGGAAGCCGGCATTGCGCTTCGGATGTACAACGGCAGCTTGCTGAACGCGCCCGACGCCATCGCGACGCAGGCGGGCGAGCCGTACAAGGTGTTCACGCCGTACTACAGGGCCTGCCTGGCCGGGAAGGATCCCGGCGAGCCCTATCCCGCGCCCGAACGCATCAAAGCGCCGAAATCGTGGCCCGCGAGCGATGGGCTGGAGGCCTTGCGCCTGGCGCCCGATCACCCGTGGGGCGATGCGATGCTGTCCCACTGGGGTGTGGGCGAAGCCGCCGCGCTGAGCGCGCTGGATGACTTTGCCACCGGACCGGTGGAATCGTATCCGGACCTCCGGGACCGCCCGGGTGAAACGGGCACGTCGCGCCTGTCGCCCCACCTGCACTTCGGCGAAGTGTCCCCGCGCCAGGTCTTCCACGCGGTGGCCAGCGGCGGGGGGACGGGGCTGGGCGCCGCGCGGGAAGCGTGCATCCGCCAGCTCTACTGGCGCGAGTTCGCGCACCACCTGCTCTACTACTTCCCGCATACGCCCGAGGAACCGCTGAAGGATATGTTCGCTCCCTTTCCGTGGGTGCGGGACGCCGGCGCGCTGCGCCGCTGGCAGCGCGGCCAGACCGGTTACCCGTTTGTGGACGCGGGCATGCGCGAACTCTGGGTCACCGGCTGGATGCACAATCGCGTGCGCATGGTCGTGGCGTCGTTCCTCGTGAAGGACCTGCGCATCCACTGGCGCGCGGGCGCGGACTGGTTCTGGGACACCCTCGCCGACGCGAACCTGGCGAACAACACGCTGGGCTGGCAGTGGGTGGCCGGGTGCGGCGCCGACGCGGCGCCGTACTTCCGCGTGTTCAACCCTATCACCCAGGGCATGAAGTTTGATCCCGAAGGCGCCTATGTCCGGCGCTGGGTCCCGGAGCTGGCGAAGGTTCCGGATAAGTACCTGCACGCGCCGTGGACCACGCCGCCGATCGAGCTCGCGGCCTGCGGCGTCACGCTCGGAAAGGACTACCCGCAGCCGATGGTCGATCACGACGAAGCGCGAAAAACGGCGCTGGCGATCTACGACGAGATCAAGTCGGCCCGGCGGTAATATCGGGCTTCGCTGATCGGCTCAGTTCAAGATCGTCAGAAGCTCAACCGCGGCGAAGGGAAGCAGCCAGAGCAGGCAGTGAAGCTCCGCGACGACGCTGGATCGGGCGTAACGCCGCACCTCGGCGTGCTCTCCGGCGCTTTCGGGCCACTTCGGCAACCAGCGCGGGGTGCTTTCAAGAAAGGCGCGGTAGGGGGTTCCGTATTTCTCGGCCAGGTGGGCCTCCTCGCGACGCACCACGAAGGTGTAGACAGCCGCGCACCAGGCCAGCATAAACGGCAGAAACCAGAGGAGCCCGGAAATGATGGTAAGCGCGAGAAGCATTGCCGTGTTCGCGATATAGATCGGATTGCGCACGAAGCGGTACGGTCCGGTGGTGGTGAGGTTTTTTCTCACCCGGAGCCGGTAGTGGAGGTGCATCTGCGCCCATACGCGCACGAGCACCCCCGCCGCAAACAGGGCGAGCCCCGCCGCCCAGAACAGCGCGTTGTGGCTGTCGTTCAGGTAAAAGCCCACGAGAATCGCGAAGCAGGGCGGAAGCATGAGAAGCCCGCGCTTCTTGTAGATGAAATTGTACGGCTTGTCCATGGAGATACTGCCTTTCCGGATCGGAGATTGTCGTACACGGAGAGTGTTTTCATCCGCAGTGTACCGCCCGGCGATGCGCCGGAACCTTGCGGCAAGATTGCCATTTGGCAATCTCTCCCGGCGGCGTCATCTGCTATACTGCGGCAAGCAACAAAGCGGGGCGGGCCAGGCATTTCGAGCACGGAACCATGCATGTATTGGTTGTAGAGGACGACGAGAAAATCGCGTCATTCATCGCGCGCGGCCTCCGCCAGGAGGGCTGCGCGGTCGATACGGCGGACAACGGGATCGATGGTTTCCACCGCGCCATGGAGGAGCACTACGACGCCGCCATCGTTGACGTTATGCTGCCCCGCCTCGGCGGGCTGGACCTTATCCGGGACCTGCGCAAGGAGGACAACCTGGTTCCCGTCTTGATTCTCAGCGCCCGGTCCTCGGTGGACGACCGGATCTCGGGGCTGCGGGCCGGGGGCGACGACTACCTGGTCAAGCCCTTCTCGTTTGCCGAGCTCATCGCGCGCGTCCAGGCGCTGGTCCGGCGCGCGCGCTCCGTAGCCGATCCCGTCACGCTTGCGGCGGGTGATTTACAGCTGGATCTCGCCCGCCGGACCGTCAGCCGCGCGGGCGTACCCATCGAGCTGCAACCGCGCGAGTTCGCGCTTCTCGAATTTCTGGTTCGCAACCGGGGGCGGGTCATCTCCAAAACCCTCATCATGGACCGCGTATGGGGCTACGATTTCGACCCCAGCACAAACGTGGTTGAATCTCGGATGAGCCGGCTCCGCGACAAGGTGGACCGGGGATTCCCGCACGCCCTCATCAAAACGGTGCGCGGGGCGGGGTACACGATTGATGACAAGGCGTAGGGTTCCAGGATCGCTCGCCCTGCGCCTGAGCGCCCTGTACGCGTCCCTATGCTTCGTTGCCATGGCGGCCGTGCTTTTCATTTCGTATGAGTACCTGGACGACTACTTGTGGAATCGCATCGACAACCATCTGCTCGAAGAGATACACGAATACCGCACCCTGCTGGAAAGCCAGGACCTGGACTTCATTTGTGAGTTGCTGCAACACGAGGCGCAATCCCACGAGTCCTCAGAGAGCTTCTTCCGGATAATCGACCATTCTGGTGTGATCCATTGCGAGACGGATATGGCCGCGTGGCCTGGCGTAAACGCGGAGCCAGTATTGATTGCGGAGGCCCGGGAATGGGGTTCCGCGTTCACAGTTCACAACCACCCGGACCGGGGCTTCGCGGTCCGCGTGGCCTACGGCGATCTCGGCGGCGGCTTCGTGCTGCAGACCGGCCAGTCGAGCACGGCGGACGGGTTGATGCTGCGGCACTTCAAACAGCTGTTCTTCGGCGCCGCCGCCGCCTTTTTCGTGTGCTCGATTTTCGCGGGCGCCATTGCCGGAGGCCGCTCGCTGAGCCGGATACAGCGGCTGACCGCGGCGGCGGACGATATCGCGGCGGGCGCCTGGGACCACCGTGTACCCATCAGCAGGCGCGGCGACGAGATCGACGAACTCGCGTCGGCGTTCAACACCATGGTGGACCGGATCCAGGTCCTGTTTAAGGAGTTGCGCGACGTTACGGACGACATCGCCCACGACCTCCGAACGCCGCTGATGCGGATACGCGGGGAAGCGGAGCTCGCGTTGCGGGAGGGCTCCGACCTTACCGGGCTCCCGGAGCGATACGGCAGCGTTCTCGAAGAATGCGATCAGATGCTGCAACTCATTAATACCATGCTCGAAATCTCTCAGACCGAGGCCGGAGTCCAGCCCATTACACGCTATCCCGTGGACCTGGCTGGCGTCGCGGACGATGTGGCGGAACTTTTCAGGCCCGCCGCGGAGGACCGGGGCATCCGCCTGGAGACCCGCATCGAACCGGCCCCGGAAATCCTGGGGGAGGCGTCCCGTCTGAAGCGGGCGCTTGCCCATTTGCTGGATAACGCGATCAAGTACACGCCCGAGGGCGGATCTGTCCATGTACGCGTCCACCGGGAAGGCGCCGAGGTGGCGGTCACGGTGGTGGACACCGGCGCCGGAATACCCGCCGCATCACTCGGAAAGGTGTTCAATCGCTTCTACCGCGCCGAAGCGAGCCGATCGGCGGCAGGGAATGGGCTCGGTTTGAGCCTGGCGCGGGCCATCGTTCGCGCGCATGGCGGGGATATCGAGGTCCAAAGCGAAGCCGGGCGCGGGGCCACATTCAAGATACGCCTGCCTATTTGATCGCTTCTGCGAGCATTCTGTTTACCGCGCGCCTGCCGCGATCGGGAGCCCCCTATTCCGCATCCAGTTCGGGGAAGGGAAACGGCTCGGACGGCGTCCGCGCTTCGCGCATGAGGCCCTCAAGGCGCGCGACGATGTCGGGGTGTTCGGCGGCCCGGTTTCGGGTTTCGCCGGGGTCCTCGGCGAGGTTGTAGAGTTCCGTTTCGAGCTTTCCGTTCTTGCGGATGTCCAGGCGGAGCGCTTTCCAGCCGCCCTCGCGGTAATATCGGGCTTCGTGACGGGCAGCCGATGTTTCACCCGGCGGTTTGCAGCGTGGTACCATCATGGAAACGATGGACCAGAAAGGCGTGGACTTCAGCGCCGGTAGCGGTCCGTTTACTCGGAGACTGCCCGTGAATATCGAAGCGAAAGTAATCGAATCGCTGCGAGCTCTTCCGCCCGAGCGGCAGTTTGAAGTGCTGGAATTCGTCGAATTCCTGAAGAGCCGCACTTCAGCGAGCCAGATCATGCGCCCCGCCGGTCTCTGCCGTGGAGAATTCATCGTACCGGACGGCTTTGACGCGCCGTTGCCCGACGAAGTACTTCGGGAATTCGAGGGATGAGGATGCTGCTCGATACGCATATATTCCTCTGGTACATCAGCGGAGACCCCCGCCTGCCCGCGGCGATGAATGCGGCGATCGCGGACACAAGCAACGCCGTCTTTCTCAGCGTTGTGTCAATTTGGGAATGCCTTGTGAAGGAACGGCTCGGAAAGCTTCCGCTACCCGCCCCGCCAGCAGCATACCTCACGCAACATCGGGTAAAGCACCAAATCGAAACCTTGTACCTTGATGAATCAAGCGTCAGCCGGCTTCCGTCGCTCCCCGATATCCATCGCGATCCCTTTGACCGCATCCTGGTATGCCAGTGCCTGAATCACGACCTGATAATGGTTACCGTCGACGATCTCCTGCGAAAGTACCCGGCGCCAACCTTTCCGTTGGGCGAGTAGGTCAAACCCTCACTATCCGTGACTACTCCGCATCCAGTTCGGGGAAGGGAAACAGCTCGGACGGCGTCCGCGCTTCGCGCATGAGGCCCTCAAGGCGCGCGACGATATCGGGGTGTTCGGCGGCCCGGTTTCGGGTTTCGCCGGGGTCCTCCGCGAGGTTGTAGAGTTCCGTTTCGAGCTTTCCGTTCTTGCGGATGTCCAGGCGGAGCGCTTTCCAGTCGCCCTCGCGCAGGGCCTGCTGGCCGCCGTAGGCGACGAATTCCCAGTAGAGGTAATCGTGCGCGGGCTGATCGCCCGTTCCCAGAAGCGCGGGAACCATGGATATCCCGTCGACCTTCACGTCGTATGCCGCGCCCGCCAGCTCCGCGAAGGTGGGGAAGAGGTCCCACATGGCGGAGACGTGGTCCGAGGCGCCACCGGCGGCAATTTTTCCGGGCCAGCGCGCCACGAAGGGAACCCGGATACCGCCTTCGAGCAGCGATCCCTTGCGCCCGCGGAAGGGGCCGGAACTTTCGAAGTAGTCGGAGTCCGATCCGCCCAGCCGGTCGAAGGTGGGGCCGTTGTCGCTGCTGAACACCACGAGCGTGTTCTCGTCGAGGCCGAGTTCCCTCAGCAGGGCCATGAGCTCGCCGATGCCCCGGTCCATGTGCGTGATCATCGCGGCGTATCCCGCGCGGGGGTGCGGATGCTCCAGGTAGTTGTCCCGGTGCTCATAGGGCGCCTCCGGAAGCGCGCCCCGGTATTCGGCGACGGATGAATCGGGGGCCTGGATGGAGAGGTGCGGGATGGCGAAGGGCAGGTAGAGGAAGAAGGGGCGCTCCCGGTTCTCGCGGATGAAATCCTTGCCCCACTGGACGAAGTAATCCTGCGAGTAGCTTTCGCCGTGCAGCGTGCGATCGTTGCCCGGCATAGCGATCTGCCGGCCGCCTTTCCAGAGGAAGCGTGGATAATGGTTATGCGCGTGCTCCTGGCAGAGGAAGCCGCCGAAATCGTCGAAGCCCTGCTTCAGCGGGTCGCCGCTGGAGCCCTCGTAGCCCAGGCCCCATTTGCCGTAGGCCGCCGTCGCGTAGCCGCGCGCCTGCAGGACCTCCGCGATGGTGAGGGTATCGTCCGGGATCGGGACCTGGCCAAGCCACTGCCAGTTCTCGGGATCCTTTACGCGTTCGCGGTTGCTGGCGTTGTTGCGGATGGGGGCGTGGCCCATGTGCAGGCCCGTCATCAGGCCGCTGCGCGCGGGCGCGCAGACCGCCTGGGCCGTGTAGTGTTGTGTGAAGCGCATGCCTTCGGCGGCGAGCCGGTCGATGTGGGGCGTCTTGATGTGCTTCTGCCCGTAGCAGCCGAGTTCCGCATAGCCCAGATCGTCCGCCAGGATATAGACGATGTTCGGCGGGCGCTCCGCGGCCAGGTCCCCTGAACTAAACAGGGCGGCCATCAACATCACGAATGCAAATGCGTACCGCATGAACGGTTCCTTTCTGGGCGCTGTGCCGGTGCATTTCAGGCCATGGTACGCATCCACCGGGATGTCCCTCAAGATTCATCCAGCGCGTGGGCACGGAATTCTGCGGAACTGTTCAACTTCTCCTCCTATTTTCGCTTCTTTTTCCTACTCGTGTGCATTCGTGGTTCAACAATTTGATCGCGGCCAACGGACGCTCCAGGCCCGCGTTACAAACGAGTTACAAAAATTTCGCGCGCCGCGTGATAGCGTTGTACCTGGAACCAGCAGGGCGAATCGCCCGGAAAGGAGCAGATTATGCTTATCGAGACGCTGCACGGAAACACAAGGGGAAGCGCGAGGACATCACGAAATACCGGCGGGCTGCGGCAGGGCGTACGGTGGGTGGCGGTACTTCTTCTGGCGGCGGCGGGGCCGGCGGTTGTCGCATCGGACCCGCCGGTCGGTACGCCACCGCCGCGCATCCAGCTCGCCCTGCTGCTGGACACCAGCAACAGTATGGACGGCCTGATCGATCAGGCGAAGTCGCACCTGTGGCGCATCGTCAATGAATTCGTCCCGGCAAGACTTGGGGACCGGTCGCCCGTGCTGGAGGTCGCTTTGTACGAGTATGGCAACAACGGCCTGAGCGCGGAATCGGACTGGGTGCGACTGGTCCTCCCCTTCACCACGGATCTCGACCTTTTCTCCGAGATGCTCTTCGGCCTGCGCACCAACGGCGGCAAAGAGTTCTGCGGCGCGGTGATTGAGCGCGCCGCGGGCGGACTCGCCTGGAGCGGAGCCGCCAGCGACCTCAAGGCCGTGTTCATCGCGGGCAATGAACCTTTCAACCAGGGCCACGCGGACTACCGCGTCATTTGCCCGCGTGCGCGGGAGCGGGGCATCGCCATCAACACCATCTTCTGCGGCGAACGCCAGGAAGGGGTCGCGACCTTCTGGCAGGATGGCGCAAACCTCGGCGGCGGGCGCTTCCTCCATATCGACCAGAACAAGGAGATCCGCCACATCGACGCCCCGCAGGACAGCGAGATCACGCGCCTGGGCCTCGAACTGAACCAGACCTACATCCCGTACGGCGCATCGGGCGCCGCAGGCGCGTCGAACCAGATCCGGCAGGACAGCAACGCCGCGTCGCGCAGCCGTTCCGTGGCCGTGGAGCGCCAGAAGGTCAAGGGCTCACGCTACTACAGCAACGACCACTGGGATCTCGTGGACGCGGCGGGCAAAGGCGTCAAGGTGCGCGAAATACCGGACGGGGAGCTCCCAGCGATCATGCGCGCCATGTCGCCGGAGGAGCGCGCGGCCTACGTGGAGCAAAAGCAGAAGGAGCGCAATGCGATCCAGGAACAGATCCGCGTGCTGAGCGCCGCGCGCGACGTCTACATCGCGGAGCAACAGCGGAAGCAGGGCGGCGCGAGCCAGGACGGCCTCGATGCTGCTATCATAGCCACCGTGCGCGACCTGGCCGCGTCGAAAGGTTTCCGGTTTGAATAGATCATGACAAAGCAACGCATATTGGTTGTCGAAGACGATGCCCCGATCCGTCGGGGCATCGCCGACGCATTGGAGTTCGACGGCTACCAGATCCTGCAGGCCGGCAACGTGGCGGACGGGCGCCAGATCGCCCTGGATGCCGCGTTCGACCTCTTGCTGCTCGACCTCGTCCTGCCCGACGGTCAGGGCCTCGACATCCTGGCGGACCTGCGCCGCGCCAAACCCACGGTCCCCGTCATCATCCTTACCGCCCTGGGCCAGGAAGATGATCGTGTGCGCGGACTCAAGGCCGGGGCGGATGACTACGTCGTGAAGCCCTTCAGCGTCAAAGAACTCCTCGCGCGCGTCGAGGCCGTCCTGCGGCGTTCGCCGGCGCGGCCCGGAGAATTCAACGTACTGCGGATCGCGGGGGTCACCATTGACTTCGAGCGCCGCGAAGCGCGGCTGCCCGGCGGCGCCCGCGCGGAACTCTCCGACCGGGAACTGGAATTGCTCCGCTACCTGGCGCAACACGGCGGCCGCGCCGTCTCGCGCGACGAACTCCTCGCCAACGTATGGCGCGTCGACCCGCGCGCGATCCTCGAAACGCGAACCATCGACATGCACGTGAAGCGGCTGCGCGAGAAACTCGGGGACGACGCCGCGCACCCCGCGCTCCTGTTGACCGTCCGGGGAAAGGGCTACATGCTGGCGCGGACCAGGGGCGCGCCATGAAACATCCGCTGTACATCGGCGCACTCGTTGCCGCTTGCCTCGCCGTCGGCGCCGCCGCCACCCTGTGGCTGGGCGCGACCATTTTCCGGCTGGACCGGGAACAGCGGGAATACCAGCAGCGTGCGGCGCTGGAGGAAAAGGTACGGCTCGCCCTGTGGCGGATGGACTCCGCGCTGGGCCCCTTCATCGCGGCGGAGAGCATGCGGCCCTACAACCTCTACAGCGCATTTTACCCGACGGCCGAGGCGGTCGACATCGCAAGCAACGCCGTCATTCACGATCCGGTACTGTTGCCCTCGCCCCTCCTGACCTTCAGTTCGCCCTATATCCGCCTCCATTTCCAGATAGACGCCGCGGGGCAACTTAGCTCGCCCCAGTTGCCCGATGAAGAACAACGCCCGCTCGCGCAGGAAGCGTATCTCGCACCCGGCGCGCTGGTGGAGGCACTCGACCGCCTGCGGGAACTCCGCCCGCTCGTGCAATACGAGCCGCTCCTCGCGCAGCTCCAGCAAACCGGCACGGGCCCGCCGCCGATCGAGCAGGCCAGCATGGCGCAGCCGGCCACGGACCCGGCGCAGGCGACCAGCAACATCTCCGAGCTATTGTCACGGAGAAATCAAGCGACCGCCCAACAGCAAGCGCCCCCCACAAAACTTTCTATCAAGGGCGGCGGCCGCGGGGGCCGCACCGGCGGACGGAGTGGCGACCTCGGATGGGTTGTAGAAAGCCCGCCTGCCGCCCCCCCCACGCCGTCCATGCCCGACACGGAGCGGGCCCCCGGCGCGCCCGGCTGGAACGAGGACCCGATGATCCCGCTCTGGGCGGGTGGCGAACTGCTCCTCGCGCGCACCGTGCGCAACGGCGGCCCCATCCTTCTCCAGGGATGCTGGCTCGATTGGCCCGCCATCAATGCCTGGCTGCTCGGATTGTGCGAAGACCTGCTGCCCGGCGCTCGGCTCGTACCGGCGGACAACAGCACCGCGTGGAACACTGAAATGCCCGGAAGACAACTCGCCTCCCTCCCCGCCCGCCTCGTGCCCGGCCCGCAGCCCACGGGAACCGCAGGCCGGACCTCACCGGTGCGGATCTACCTGCTCGCCTCCGTCGGCGGCATCGCCGTGGCCACGCTCGCCCTGACGGCGCTGCTGTGGGGCGCGGTCTCCCTCAGCGAGCGCCGCGGACGCTTTGTCTCCGCCGTCACCCACGAACTCCGCACCCCCCTCACCACCTTCCGCCTCTACACGGAAATGCTCGCGGGCGGCATGGTGTGCGATCCCGAAAAACGCCAGCAGTACTACGAAACTTTGCACGAGGAATCCGCGCGACTGTCCCACCTCGTGGAAAACGTGCTCGCCTACGCGCGCCTGGAGCGGGTGCGGCTCCCGGACCGGCTCGAAACACTCCCGGCAGGCAAGGTGCTGGAAAAAGTCGCCCCCCGCCTCGAAGCGCGCGCCGCACAGGGTGGCATGTCACTCGCCCTCGAAATCTCCGACTCCGAAGCCCCCATTCGCGTCGATCCCGACCTCGTGGAGCAGATCCTCTACAACCTGGTCGATAACGCCTGTAAATATGCATCGGCGGCAGGAGACCGGCGCATCCATGTCCGCACCGCGCTGGAAGGGCGCTTCGTGGCCATCCGCGTAAGCGATCACGGCCCCGGGATCCCGCCGCGCGACGCCAGGCGCATCTTCAGGCCCTTCACCAAGTCCGTCCATGAGGCCGCCCGCTCCGCGCCCGGCGTGGGCCTCGGGCTCGGCCTCAGCCGGAGGCTGGCCGCCTCCATCGGCGCCACCCTCCGGCTGGAACCGCACGGGGAAGGCGCCTGCTTCACACTCCGTGTGCCCCGCCAGGGCTGATGCCCGCCCTCCCGCTTCCAGCGCCACGAACTTACTTGTTTACTACAAGTAACTCCGCGCGTAACCATTCATCCATGGAGGTGTGACCATGCCACCGTCGGCGAACGGCTCGTTGCGCGAGTGCCCGATGTCTCGCATCTCGTCGACCGCGCCGTGGATCACGGCCTGATGACCCGAACCCGCCCAGAACACGCTCATCGGCCTGCTGGCGAGTCTCCGCAATGCGCGGTAGATGCTGGCGGAGGCGACGATGTTTTGAAAGCGATCACGGGCTAAACACGCGGTCGTAGCGACCCATGAACAGGGCGCTGTCCGGGCTTACCGGAAAGCGATCCGAGGGGTACCTGATGAACGTGGCGTGCCCGTCCAGGTAGAGGACGTTGCCGCCGCCCGGGACGTGGGAAAAGGGCTCGACGTTGCCGCTGATATGGTCCCACATGAGGGGGACTTCGCTGGCGGCTTTGCTGGAGGCGCCGGGGTTGTTGATGTCGGTGATCAGAAAGCGCTCGATGCCCTGGCGCAGCCGGTAGAGCGTATCTCCGCCGCCGGCCTGGGTGCCCGCGTGGGCGCCCGAGAAGGTGTAGTCGCGATCGCTGGCGGCGCCGTACGTCGCGATGTTTTCGAGGCCGAGCTCGCCGAAGGGCGTCGTCAGCATTTCGGCGGTCGTGTAGCGCCCGCCATTGGCCGTATCCGATCCCGGCGTACCCAGCAGCGCCCCGAGGACGTTCACGTCTTCCATCACGAGCCAGCCGGTGTAGTTGTAGGGCCCGCGGGCGAGTTCCTCGGGCTGAATTTCACCGTCGCCATTGCCCTTGTCTCCGTCGTAGCGCTCCAGCGGGGTGCCGCGCGGGGTGGAGGGACACCAGACCACCTCCAGGTCCGAGAGGTACTCCGGGTAGACATCGGGGCCGTTGAAAATGTGTTCGGCGCTCAGGTCGCCGAAGACGTTGCGAATGAGCCGCGGCGGGAAACGATTTCCGGCGCTCTCGTTGGCGTACATGTGCAGCGCGAGGCCAATTTGTTTGAGGTTGTTCTGGCAGGAGGCCCGCCGCGCCGCCTCGCGCGCCCGGGACAGGGCCGGAAGCAGCACCGCCGCGAGGATGCCGATGATGGCGATTACGACCAGAAGTTCGATGAGGGTAAAGCCCCGGGGTGACTTCAAGCGCTGCTACCTTTTCGTTACTCCCACCCATCCGTTCGACACCGTATCACGGCGTGTAGGTTATGTTCAACGCCGTGTAGATGCAAACGCGCGGGGTGATAGCGCATACTGCGCCGCATGATCCTCCGACCCTACACGCCCGGCGACCTCGACGCGCTTGCGGCCATTTACCGCGACGCCGTGCTGCGCATCGGGATTACCGCGTACAGCCCCGAGCAGGCGGCGGTCTGGGCCTCCTTTCCGGACGACCGGTCGGCATTCGCGGGCTTACTGGAAAAGGGGGTTGCGGTAGTGGCCGAGCTAGACGGCCGGCCGGCGGCCTTTTGCCATCTGCATCCAGCCGACCATGTCTCGCTGCTCTACACGGACCCCCGGCATGCGCGCCGGGGCCTGGCGACTTCGGTCTACCAGGCCGTCGAGGCGCATGCGCGGGAACTTGGGCAGCGCGTGCTCACGACGGACGCGAGCAAGATATCGCGCCCCTTTTTCGAGCGGCAGGGCTTCTCGGTCAGGCGCACGGAGCAGACCATCCGCCAGGGGGTCGCGTTCGAGCGGTACCAGATGGAGAAGCGCCTGGAACCGCCGAACGCGCGTTAGATCTGGCCCGGGAAGCGCCCCGGATAGGGCACGGACACGTAGAATTCCGCTTCGGGGCCGTTGCTGAAGCGGTGCAGCATGGTGTGGAAGACGATCCCGTAGACGTTCATGGGGAACCTCCGGTTGTTCGGGTAGTCCACGCCCTGAAAGTCCGCGTGGCCGAGGTCCGCCTGGCCCCATTTCACGAATTCCACATGCCCGTCCATGTACAGCAGGTTGCAGCCGCCCGGCACGTGGTTGAAGTGCCCGTCGTCGGCGATGTTGTCGCCCAGCACGAAGATCTCCGACTGGGCGCGCGCCGAGGCCCCTGGATTGTTGATGTCCGTGATGAGAAAGCGCTCGATCCCATCGCGCAGGCGGAATACGGTGTCGCCGCCCCCGTTTCCGAGGCCGTGCGCCACCGGCCAGTCGGCGTCCACCACATCGGGTTGCGCGAAGATCCGCTGTCCCTGGGCGATGATCTCCGCCTCGAAGGCGCCCACCCGCGCCGCATCGCTGGTCATTTCCGGCGAGATGGTCCAGCCCAGGTAGGTATACGGGTGGTCCGTGACCTCGCAGAAATCGACCCGACCGTTCTTGAGGTACGGCGCCACCTGGTTCGACAGGGCGTTGTCGCTGCCGGTGTTGTGCTGGTCCCAGGTTTCCAGGGCCGATGCGCCGTTGGGATTGCTGGGGCAGATCCCGAGATTGAAGTCGTTCAAGTAGTCGGGGTACAGGACTGACGGATCATAAATCTGCTCCCACGCGCTCACGGTGCCGTCGCAATGGTAGTTCTTCATCGGGGGATAGTGCTGGCCGCGGCTTTCGGCGGCGTACATCGTGAAGACGAGCCCCATCTGCTTGAGGTTGTTCTGGCAGTGCGCCCGGCGGGCGGCCTCGCGCGCACGGCTCAGCGCGGGGAGGAGAATGGCGGCGAGCACGCCGATGATGGCGATAACGACGAGGAGTTCGATGAGCGTGAAGGCGGATTTAGGCGACATTTCGGGGTTCCTTTTAGGTGTTTGTTATTTGTGATGATTTATTAATAATTTATCAATTAGTTGACACTAATTTATAATTTATGGCCTACTCCTGTCAAGAGGGGTGTTCTGGGAACTGCCACCGGCTGGCCAGTGCGCCGGGGGACTGCCTCCGGCTGGCCAGGCCGCTCAATCTTTGGCAGAGATGTGTCGAACCAGCCGGTGGCTGTACCCGCAGACAATTGTGGGTACAGTCGTTCAGGATGGGTGAGGTCACCGATTACGGATGAAGTTCCGGTTGCTTCGCAACCGGTACACAGCCGGGACGGCTGGTGCGGCCGGGCAAGGTCGTGTTTTTTTCTAGCGGGTGAGAATCCCGCCCCGGTAAGGTTGGCCGCCGCCGGGTAGCGAGTCCTTGGAGGGCGGGGAGTAATCCCCAACTTTAAGCGTAGGGCCGCAAGCATGTAGGCCGTAAGCCGTTAAGCGCGGACCCGTAGTCCGTAGGGTTGAAGGGATTGAGCCCCGAAATCCGGTCATTGGGTAGGACGACGCTTTTAGCCTGTCGGAAGTCAACACGGGCGGAGCTTAAGTGGCCTTGCTCCGTCCGCGCCCCGGGGTCAGAGACCATGGCATGCATGACACCACGAAAACACGGCAACCCGGGAGGCCCTGTGTTCCGCTTCCAGGGATGGGAGAGGACTCCAACAACCGTAACTGGAAAGGCGGAGTTTATCGGGCACAGGGAGTCGGATTGTCTCGTAGTACCGATGAAGGCGGGTAATTCCGCTGGAGGAAAGGAGATGACACATGGTCGGGCGATGTGAGGACACACCGGCTGCGCGCAGACGCAGGGAACCGGTGGCCACGAAATTGCATCGCATAGCATGCAAGGCCCGCAAGGAACCGGAATTCAAGTTCACCAGTCTATATCATCTGATGAACGAGGACCTGTTGCGGGGATGTTTCGCGCAGCTGCGAGGAGATGCGGCTGCCGGAATAGACGGGAAGACGAAGGCGGAATACGCCGAGAATCTGGAGGCGAATGTGGCCGGTCTGGTAAGCCGGCTCCACCGGATGGCGTATCGACCGCAAGCGGTCCGGCGGGTGTACATTCCCAAGCCGGGCAGCGACAAAGGCAGGCCACTGGGTATACCTGCCCTTGAGGATAAGCTTGTGCAGTCCGGGATGTCCCGCATACTGGAGCAAATCTATGAGCAAGATTTCATAGAGGACTCCTATGGGTTCCGGGCGAAACGCAGCTGCCACGACGCGTTGCGCGCCTTGAGCGTGACCGTGGAATCGGGCCGGATAGGGTGGATTGTGGAGGCGGACATCAAAGGGTTCTTTGACAACGTCGATCACGATTGGCTCATGCGCTTTCTGGCGCTCCGGATCGGTGACAGGCGTATGCTGCGCATGGTAAAGCGATTTCTCAAGGCGGGCGTGCTCGAAGAAGGCAAGTTGTACGCCAGCGAGGAAGGGGTGCCGCAAGGCGGCAGCATATCGCCCATACTCAGCAACATCTACCTTCACTACGTTCTAGACCTATGGTTCGAGAAAGGGTTTCGCCGCGTGTGCGGTGGAGCGGCGCGACTGATTCGCTATGCCGACGATTTTGTGGCCTGTTTCGCCACGCAGGCGGATGCGGAACGGTTTAACCGCGAACTCGTCACACGTCTGGCCAGATTCGGCCTTGAGGTGGAGCCCGCCAAGACCAAGGTGCTGGCGTTTGGGCCTGACGCGGCAAGGCGTGCGCGGCGAGAAGGGAAGAGGAAACCGGAAACGTTTGATTTTCTGGGCTTTACCCACTATTGCAGCAGAACACGCAACGGGCGGCGGTATCGCATGAAGCGGGTGACGGCGCGCAAGAAATTCCGCGTCAAACTCGCGGCCATGAAAGAGTGGCTGAAGGAAAATCGGGCGAAGATGACCACACTGGAACTATGGCAGAAGGTCTGCGAGAAACTGCGCGGCCACTATGGCTACTATGGGGTCACGGACAACTCTCGGGGAATTGGCCGATTCCACGAAGCGGTGAAGAAGCTGCTGTACAAGTGGCTCAATCGCCGAAGCCAACGAAAAGCCATGACCTGGGAGAAGTTCAACCTGATGGAAGGGCGATTTCCGCTGCCGCGGCCGCGTATAACAGTAAACCTGTTTGCGCGGCCCAAAGCCCCCGTACAAATCGACCTGTTATGACAGCATGTGAATGGCACTGTGAGGAGCCGTGTGCGTGAATAGCGCAAGCACGGTTCTGGGAGGGGCGGAGGGACAACCGAAAATGGACGGAATAACGTGGCACCGCCGAGAAATCAGGCGGCAAACAGAGAAAACAAACCCTGTCCTCAAATTCGGGAGCCCTCCGCCTACTCGACTCCTACTTTCTTCCATGCCATTTCGGAAAAAAGCCCACCACCCCTCCCGGGGTGATGGGCTGTCATTCCGTATTTCGATTGCACTTCGCATCCCGCTCGCTGAGCCGACGCGTTTTCCAAGCCCTACGACGCGGGGGACTGCCCTGCCGGGGTCACGCCGTGCAGCGGTTCGGGCTGTACCGTCGACGCCGGGGCCTCGGGGGCGCGCAGGCTGATCGCGGCGATGGTCGCCTGGCGCGAATAGTCGATAGACTCGGCCAACACCCGCGCCGCCTCCTGATCCGCGTGGAACCCGAGCGAGTTCTCGCTGCTGATGAAGTCGAGGCGCCACTGCGACTTGCGTTGCAGCTCCAGCACAGGCGCCAGGGCTTCCTCCGAGACGCCCGCCGCCTGCGCCGCCAGGATCGCGTCCAGCATGTCCGTCATCGCCACCGCCGCCTTCTCCATGAGCGCCTTGTGGCGTGACTGGATCGTGTCAACCCGGGCTTTCAGCTCGGATTCGGGCACGTTGTGGCAGGTCTGGCAGGCGTTGTTGATGTTGTTCATCGGGCTCTGGACCCAGTGGCTGCTGACCTTCATCGCGCCCTCGCGCTCGTAGGGCATGTGGCAGTCCGCGCAGGAGACCCCGCTGCGCGCATGGATACCCTGGCTCCAAAGCTCGAATTCGGGGTGTTGCGCCTTATACAGCGGCGCGCCGGTCTCGCCGTGCTTCCAGTCGTTGAACGGCGTGCCGTCGGGGAACTTATGCTCGTCGTACATCGCCTCAATAAGATCAACCGTCAGGCCTTTGTCCCATGGGAAGAACAATGTCTCCTTCGGGCCGCAGTAGTACTCCACGTGGCACTGCGCGCACACGAGACTACGCATTTCCTGGCGGGACGCGTCCCGGTTCGGGTCGTAGGGGGTTTTCCGGTCCCCTTTCCGCCAGCGATCGATACTCGGCAGGTGCGGAACCTCCGCATCGCCCGCGGCCAGCGCCGCAATGCCGTTTACCAGGCCGGGCCGCGTGACCCGCATCGCCATCGTCTTCGGATCGTGGCAGTCCACGCAGCTCACCGGGTGGCCGCCCGGATCGCCGTGTCCATCCGGCGTTTTGACCAGCTCGGCATGGGCATCCGGGTAGTCCATCGCGCCGAGAATCTCGAAGCCTTTCTGGACGGCGGGCCAGTTGAAGTCGGCGGCGAGCGCCTCAGCGTCCGCGGACTGCCCCATCGCTTCCAGGCCGAGGCGGCGGTAGGTCGGAACCACGCTGGAGTGGCAGTGCAGGCATGCGCCCGGTTGCGATCGCTCGGTAACGCGTTTCGTCGCGAGCTGATCGGAAAGCATATACGCGTGGCCCCGCGCTTCGCGGTAATCGATCGAAAACGCGTAGCCCGAATACAGGCGCACCAGCCACGGGTGCTCTTCAAGCTTCTGCGCGGGCATTGCGCTCGACCCCCCGTAGAAGCGCGCCGTGTCGGCCGTCCGCTTGTAGCTGTCGTGCTGGCGCGGCCAGTTCATGCCCCACGGCTCGGGGTCGGTCGAAATCTCGTTCACCTCCACCAGGCGTATAAAGGGCGTGCGCGCCTCTTGCTTGCGCCCGAAAATGTTCACCAGAAGCGCCGCCACCGCCACCGTCGCCACCGCCGCCCCGGCGAAGAGCCCAATCAGCACCGGCATGTTGATCCGATCCAGAAGTCCCGTTTTTTCGCTATTGCTCATGATGCCCTGTCTTTCCTTCCGTTGCTGTCGGTGTTTCAGCGCGGCCCGTGGCCCACATCCGCGTGGCACTGGATACAGCTCGCCATTTCACCCCCCGCCTGCACGGGGAACATGTTGTGCACGACGTCCTGGTGGCATTCCAGGCAGTTGTTCTGCGTGATGCGCCGGTTGCGTGGCTTGATCTGGATCGGCTCGTGGAAGTTGTCCAGCGTAAACGCCACCGAGTGGAAGAAACCGTTGTCGGCCTTGGAGACATACTTTCCCACGAAATCATGCGGCAGGTGGCAGTCCACACACGCCGCAACGTGGTGGTGGCTCGATTTCTGCCACGTGTCGTAATAGTCCTGCATGATGTGGCAATTCGCGCAGGCCCGCGGATCCGTGCTCAGGTAGCTGAAGCCATTGGCGTAGCCGAAGGTGAAGGTCCCCACTCCCGCCAGCGCGCCGCAAGCCAGCACGGCCCCCACGAGGATTGCCCGCCGCACGAGCATGGCCCGCGTCGGGCGGGCGGTCACAGGGTCGCTGCCGTCGTTCATCTGGGTCCCTTTTCGGCTGAGGCATCGCGCTCCCTGCCGGCACTTCCGCAGGTCAGCGCGTGACCGCCCCCATCATAGTAAACAGGCCGCGCCCATGTCAAGAAATAATGTATATAAAATGCACTATTTGAGCGGCGTTACGGTCTCGTTTTCGCTGGATGTGGTCCAGATTGTAAGCCCGGCCAGGTCGCGCGTGTTGCCGCGAAGACAGCCGATTGCGTAGGCGCAGATGAGAAACACGCCGTTGACGAGTGCGCCGGTCCAGTAGCTGTGAATTTCGAGGGTAATGGCGGCGGGCAGTTTGCCGGCGAGTCCCAGCGCAAGGTAGATATTGAAGAGAATGGCCAGGAACATGGCGATGGTCGCCGCAAATCCGTCCACGCGGGTGGTGAAGAAGCCCAGCATGAACAGGCCCATCAGGCAGCCGCCGAAAACACTGGTCACAATCAGACTCACGTCGTTCATGCTCTCCTTGGGCAGGTAGCTGAAGGTGATGGCCCCAATGACCACGAGCATGGTCACGGCGGACGCCACGAGGCGCGCGGCGCGCAGGTAGAAGCGGTCTTCGCGGCCGGGCGCAATCCAGGGACGGAGAAGGTCAACCACGGTGACGGTGGAAATCGCGTTAATGCCGGAATCCAGCGAACTCATGGCGGCGGCCATGACCGCGGCGATCATGATCCCGGCGATGCCGGCGGGCACCCGGTTGAGGATGAAATACGGCAGGACCTGATCGGACTCCAGCGCCGCCACGGCCGGGTCGGGAAAGGCCTGGAAGTAGACGAACAGGCTCGTCCCCACGAAGAAGAACATGATCCACAGCGGCAGCGCGATGACCGAGTAGAGGATCGTGGCCTTCCGCGCTTCGCGGGTGGATCGCGCGGCGGCGTAGCGCTGGACCATGTTCTGGTCACCCCCGTAAATCGCCAGCCAGTTGATCACGCCGAGAATGGCCACGGTCCAGAAAGTTCGCTCGTGTAAGTTCCAGTCGAAGCTCCCCAGGCTGAACTTGTCTTGCGCGGCCCCCACCTCGAAGATCTGGCGGAAGCCCCCGGGCAGATCGAACGCGATTACACAGAAGCAGATCGCGCCGCCCAGCATGAGGATGATCGCCTGGATCACGTCCGTCCAGACCACGGCCTCGATCCCGCCGGCAATGGTGTAGAAGGCGATAAACAGGCCGCAGGCCACGATGACGGCGGTCATCGGCGCCCCCGTAAGCACCTGGATCGGCAGGCTCACGAGAAACAGGATCTGCGCCATGCGGATCACCTGCATGAGGATGAAACTGAGCGTGCCGTAGACGCGCGGCGCCGCGCCGTAGCGGCGGCCCAGGTACTCAAAGGCGGTTGTCAGGTTGCCCTGCCGGAAAAACGGAATAAACACCAGCACCGCCAGCACCGCCACGAAGGGCAGCACCAGGTTCACGTTCAACTGCCGCCAGTCCAGCACATACGCCGCGGCGGGCAGCGCCAGAAACGTCGCCGAGCTCACAATTGTGCCCAGCATGGACAGCCCCAGCACCCACCCGGAAAAGTTCCGGTTCCCCACGAAATACGCTTCCGTGGTGTCGTTCTTCCGCGCGAAATAGATCCCCGCGGCCACCATGGCCAGGAGGTACAGGCCGATGGCGGCGGCGTCCAGCGGGCGGATGGCGTGTTCCATGCAATGGCTTTCTTGAATGCGTGCGGGCTGCGGCTTGCGAGGGCCGCTATCTTACCGCGCCGGAACATGCCCGCGCGACCCGTGGAAGGAGCGGCGCCCGGGCGTATTCGGGACCCCGACTCAAGCGAACCGAGCCCGAAGGAGCGCTGGCATCCCTGCCGGTCAATCCCCGGCTCGAAGCGCTCGCTTCAGTCCGCGCATCGCTCGACAAAATAGTTCCCGCTGTAGTCCGGATCGCCGATCGGAAGATAATACAGCCAGTCCGCCGACTCATAGAGGATGACCTCCCCGATTTCCTCGTGCGCGAGCACCTCGCAGATGAGCGCTTCCCGCTCGGCGCGGGCGGTGTCGTAGTCCTGCCGGCGCAGGGTGTATTGCGCCTCGAAAAAGAAGCTCCGTGGCCCGCGGAAGCTGGACCCGCGGTTGCCCTCGAGGTCCCGCAGGGATTCGCGCAGGTGAATCTGGAACGGGCCCGGCTCCGGGATATCGCGCACCCCAAACAGCACGGGTTCCGTGGCCAGTCCGCTCAAGTCGAGCATGGCCATGCCCTCGCCGATGCTGTGGATGTGGTTGATCGTGCTCCAGACGCCCCCATACGCGCCGTACGGGGTTCCGTCCGGACGTGGCAGGGCCGCGATGGCGGCGCGGGCGCGCGCGGCGGCCTCGGCGCCCATCGGGACAACCGCGCGGGTGCGCACGCCGGGGAACGCGGCTTCGTAGTCGATTAGCAGCGCCCGGACGCCATCGGCCACGGCCCGGTTGCGCGCGTAACGCCACCGGAACGGGGTGTCGGGATCCTGGCAGTCGCCTTCCCACTCCCCGGGCTGCCACGTGGTGATGCGCTCGACCAGCGCCGGGTCCGCGGCCCATTCCCGAAGCACGGGATCCTCGGCCAAAGAAATTGGCGCATAGGCGCGGTCGATGCCCAGGTGGGTGTAGCCCTTTCGCGCCTGACGATAGGTCACCAGCGGCTGGAGGCCCGCGTCGCCATCGGCCTGGTAGGCCGCGAGCTGCACGTGCGACCGCGTGTTGACAAAGAGCTCGTCCACGGCCTCCAGATCGAGCAGGGTCTTCATCTCCCGCAGGACGTTCGCGCGGGCGGCGGGGCGCTGGAGGTCGATCATCTCCACGGAGTACGGATCGCCCAGGTCAATTACCAGCTGGCGTTCCCGCAGCGGAAGGCGCGCCGCCCCGGACTCGTAAATCAGCCGCGCACCGGTCTCGGTCGCATTAAACGTCGTCGCCTGGGCGCCGTCCGGTGGAATGCCCGGCACGCGGGTCTGGCGCTCGGCCTCTGGGTCGTTGTCGAGGACCCAGTACACGTTCTCCCGCCCGATCCGGTTGCCCGCGCGGGCATACAGCGTTACCGGCGCCAACGCGGGGAAGTCCAGCGCTTCCTCCGCGCCCGATGGGTTGGAAAGCACCAGAAAACGCGTTTCAAAGGGGACCTCCAGGCCGTCAATCACCAGTGCGCCATCCTCCACGCGCAGATCGAAGCCGCTGAGCGCCGCGCAGCGGGATGCGGCCTGACCGGCAAGGTCCGCGTAGGGGACGAGCGCGAAGGAGGCGTCGGCCCGCCGTTGCAGCACCAGCGAATCGTGTTGCAGCGGCGGATAGCCCCGCGCCTCGATGCGGAGGTTGTCGCCGCCGGCCCGGAAGCGCGCCAGGAAGGCCTCCGCGTTCTCCACGCCGGGGACGGCGATGCGGCCCAATCGCCCCTTGTCCTCGTGGCCCATCGCGCGCAGGATGGTGCGGTAATGGGCGAAGCACGCAGCCTCCATCTGGTAGTTCACCAGCGGCGTGGCCATCGGCAGGAAGCTCCACAGGAAACCGCCCTGTTCGTCGAAGGACGGAATCTCGTAGTATTTCGTCAGCGCCGTCTCAAACGGGCGAAAGCTCACCGTCAACCGCACGCCATGCTGCGCGGCGCTCTGGGATAGCATCGGCCCGAAATCCCGCATCAACCGGTATTCGTTCAACTGCCGGATCCAGTCCCACGAGATGTGGCGGCCCCAGTGGCCCGCCTCCGCGCCCTTCATCCGCTCCGCGATCAGCGCCTGAAATAGCGGACTTCCGTTCATCGCGTGGGCCTGCGCCGCATAGCGCGCCCAGTCTTCCGGTGCGTAGTTCTCCGGGTCGGCGATGTACGGCATCGGGCTCAGCCAGAAGATCATGCGGGTGACGCCGTGCGCCTGGCAGCGCCGGAAATACTGATCGAAGGCGTCCTTCGTCACCGGACGCCACGACCCGTCGGGCGCCTGGAAGATGCGGATGAGATCGTCGCCGAAATCCGCCAGATACGACAGCGGCCGCGCGGGCGGCCCGGGCTGGATGGTCAGGGTCTGGTATTCGATAGCGCCCCCCGGCAGCGCCAGGGCCACTTCCAGTTGAAAGGTCGTGTCCGGCGCGTCCGCCTCCGCCGCCACGCGCAAATAGCGATCCTCCGCCAGGTCCACCCGCAACCCCGGCAACGTGATCGCGTTGCCCTGCGCCAGGGTCGCCTCCCCCGCCTTCGCCACAAAGGTCATCCGCCCGCCCGCCGGAACCGGCCGCGTGAGAATGGGCCATGTCCGCGTCTCGCCGGCGAGATAGGGAAACGGGACCTCCGTGTTGCGCGGCGCGAGGAAGGGGGTGGCGGCGTGGACCGACGAAGCCAGAGCGAACAACAGCGCGCCAACGGCCAGGAGGTTGATGCGTTTCAAGGCCATGGAAATGATCATCCGCGTGATTGGGTTAGAGAATGTTTGCGAGTATAGCTGCGTATGACGCGTCGCCCCTAAACGGCTGTACTTCAACGAGGTATGCCGTCACTCACACACCGATGGGTACAACGTGAATGCTTGATTGGGACTTCCGGCACTGCCAAAGATCGTGGGCGTTTTGAAGTCGAAGCCAGTGATCGGCCGAAGGCCTCTCGAACACCAGTTCAAGCCGCAACGCCATTTCCGGCGTCACCGCGCCACGGCCGTTCAGCACTTTGGAAAGCGTCTTCCGGCTCACGCCCAGATGACCGGCGGCATCGGTAACCGTGAGGCCCAATGGATCAAGTACAAGTTCACGAAGGATTTCTCCGGGATGGGCTGGATTATGCATAGGTTACAATACGCCTTCTCTATCGATTTCCGTCAGACGTCCACGGGCGTCAACGTATAAACTTTGCCAATTCTTGATGCAGCTTCAAAATCCCGGTCGCGTAGCGCTGTCCGGACATCGTCCAATCGGTAGGCGTCTTCTACGGAAAGATAGGGTGAGCACGCGTCGTTATATTCCATCAAATCGACGACAACTTCAGCGAGGTAGCGCCCTTCTCGGATGTGCCTGATTCGTGTTCTTCGTGACTTCATGGTTGCCTCATCGCATCAGCATGACACAAGCGGCTTGTGGTCTGCCAATCGAAGGAAAATGAAGTTCAGTCTGTACGGAATGGCGTTTCCTTGCGGGTACAGGCACCCTCGCGCGTCGGTCTCTTTGACGCGTTCGCGACCGGGCGCAACGGGGCTCGGGAGCCAGTCCCCCTGCCAGCGCGTCCGCTCCCTCGTTACCACGGTCCACTGTGGTACTGCGTACCGTGCCGCTCCCGCGGCACAGCATACGGAGGGCAACCTCGATTTCGCTCACCGACGGTGGATGAGACCAAAACCGTATCGACTACTTTCACGTAGCTGGAAACCACACTATTCCAACTGCCCCGCCAGCCACGCCCGCAGGCGCTCCTCCAGGGGCGCGGGGCTTCCTTCCAGCACGTTGAAATCCTGCGCGCGTATCAGCTGCCGCTGCCATCCATCCCGCTCGGCGGCTTCCCCGTCCACCGGCCCTGTGAACGACGGCGGCACGGCCACCACGTCCCATTCCTGCCGCCCGAAGCTGAGCGACCAGTTCATGGTCCAGGTGAAGTGGCGCTTGAAATCCTCAATACCCTCGGCGGGCGCTTCTGCCGGCACGGCGATAAACACCAGGTCCGGCGGATTGTCCCGCACGGCCTTCGCTTCGGCCTCGAAATCCGCCATCGACTTCCCGGCCACCGTCCAGGTGGTGACCGTGACCTCGGATTCCGGGGCGGCCTCCTTCAACACCGCCGGCAGCAGCGTGTCGTAGGGCGGCATGGCGAGGATGCGGATGGTCTGCTTCGCGTCGATGAGCGCGAGGGTATGCGGGATCATCGGCTCGGGTGCGGGGACATCCGCAAGCGCGACCGCCTCGCCCGTGGCCGCCGCCACGATGGTCTCGGCGATCAGCTTGTGCCCCGCCATGTTGGGGTGGATCTCGTCGCTCATGAGGAAGGCCCACGCCCGCGCGTCCCCGTCACGCACCGCCTCAAAGGCGTTGTAGCAATCCGCCAGCGCCGTCTGCTCCGCAGCCGCGACCTCGCGGACCGCGGCGGCGTACTCCAGCAGCTTCGCCGTGGGGCGACTTTCGGTGTCGCGGACGTTGTTGGGGGTGCAGAGCATCACCTCCGCCCCGATGGCGCGGCATTGAGCCACGATTTCCCGGAGGTTGGCGCGATAGTCTTCCAGCGGCACACGGGTCATATCGTTGAGGCCGAACATCACCGTCACCAGGTCCGGCCTGTGCGCGAGTACATCCTTGTCAATACGTTCCAAGGCCTTGGCGGTCGTGTGGCCGCTCACGCCGGCGTTGATCGCGGTGACTTTCGCGTCCGGGAAGGCCTGCTGGAGTCCTGTCGCCACCATGTCCGTATAGGCCCGCCGTCCGCCGGTATGGTAGTAGAGCCCGGTGACGCTATCCCCAAAGCAGATGACTGTGACGGATTGGTTGGCGGCAAGTTTTTCGGCGGTCGCAAGAGTTTGAGGTTGGGCGGTGGCGACGGAGGTGGAAAGGACCCAAAGGACGGAAAGGACATAAGGGACAAACAGGCGTGGCTTGGCTGACCAGCGAAGGTGGTTCATCTTCATGTCAGAGCTTTCTGTGCCGGGTCTGTTCGGCGAGAGCGGAATGGTATAGCGTTATCGGAATCGACGAGTCGCGAACTCGGCTTGCTTCTAGTCGTCTTGCGCGGCAATCTCGGCGTGTGTTGATTCGCCATCAGATGAACACTCATCTGCCGGGTCCAGGCTCCGGTTGTTCACATACGAGACCGCAACGGCATATAAGACCGCGATCGCGCACAGGGTGGCGATCAACAGTCCCCACGAAAGCAGCCGTTCTGTGGAATTTGCCGGCCCGAAGTAATCCCAGAGTCGGACAAAAATAACGGCGAGCCAGAAGCAGGCCGTAAGCATCGCGATCAAGGGTTGTGGCGCCCACGCGTTCGAGGGTATGAACGCATTTCGGTGGCCGATAGGCACGGGGCGCACGGCTGGATGGGCCTCAATCCAACGGGAGGCGAGTTCGCTACGATAGGTGTTGATGCGGAAGAGGCTCCAGTAGATCGCCAGCGACACAACGAAGCCAGGCAATGGAAGGAGCGTCTTAAGCGCCAGTTCCAGCGGCCGGTCCGGCCCGCCAGAAACGGCAAGGACGGACAACGGAATTACCAGCACGGCGTTGAGCCCAAGCAAACCCAGCAAGCCCTTTTGCATTCGGGCGTCCAGTCGGTCGAACAGGCCCTCGTACCGGGTCCAGTCGCGATCCAGGTCCCCCGTCGTCCAACGGCGCCCTTTCGCTGAAGCTTGCGGAGGCGTTGCGCCCCCCGATTCCTCATTGCCCATGATGCTCCCTCACTTTCGTTGTATACCTCACCAGGCTCACCGTTGAAGGTGGCGAACTGGAACAAGCGGCGCTACGCCGCAATACGCTCAGGATACCACATCAACATCGGATCCGGGCCGTCGCCGGTGTCCACGGTCGCCTCCACCTCCAGGGTTTCCGTGTTCACGACATGCAGGCCATCGGTGTATTCACAGCCCACGAATGCGCGTTTTTCGTCCGGGCTCAGCTCCACGCCGATCGCATGCCCCCCCACCTTCACCCGCTTGATCTCCTTGCGCGACGCCACGTCGATCACGATAAGTTCGCCCTCGGGCGTCCAGCTCGGAACGAAGGCCCGCGATCCATCCTTCGTAAACTTAATGCGCACCGGCATCCCGGGCACATCAAAGCGTTCGACGACCGTATGGCTGGCCAGTTCGATGATGGACATCGACCCGCCGCTCTGGTTCGCGACCCACAGATACTTGCCGTCGGGCGTGAAGGCCATGCCCTCCGCGCCTTCCTCGCAGGAAACCTGGGTAATCAGTTCTCCGCTTTCACGGTCGATCACGGACACATTCTCGCTGGTGATATTCGCCGTGTAGATCCGCTGGTTGTCCGGCGACACCAGCACCATGTGCGAGATCTTCCCGTGCGTCGGGATACCCCGCGTCACCGCGTGCGTGGCTGTATCCACTTCCACCACCCAGCCGGTCTGGCCGGCGGTGAAATAGGCATGCTTGCCGTCCGGGGCCATGGTCGCGCCATGGATCCGGGTGTACTCGCCCGTCGGGATCTGCTTGATGTGGTTGCGCGCCACCAGATCCACCACCGATATCGTGTCGCCCGGCGCGGCGTAGTTGGAGAGGTACATGAAGCGCTGGTCCGGAGTGATCGTCATTTCGTGCGGGTTCGGGCCGACCGTAATCGTCTGTTCGACTTGGAGGCTCTCGGGATGGACGTAGCTTAAGGTGTCGCTGTGCTTGTTGGCCACGAGCAGCATCGGCCCATCGCTGATCGGGCCCGAAACCGCCGCGGCGGCCTGCGCGAGCGGCGTCAGCTCGATGCGCCGGACAAACAGCTCCGCCGCCTCGGATTGCACCTGGATCCGTCCCTTTTGGGGTTTGCAGTCGATCGCGCGGTTCACCACGATCCCATTGAGCAGCACCGTGATCTTGCCGCCGTCGGCGATCACTTCAAGCCGGTTCCACTCGCCCACCGGCTTCTCCACGTCCTTCGGCCCACGGAAGTCGAGCTTGTCCTCCCAGTTCGGATCGCGGCCCCACCAGTTGATGCGCCCGCCGTTCACGGTGATCGGGTCCCCGTCCGGGCTGAACACCGGCACGGTCCCGTGCCGCTCTTCGGCCACCGGCGCCGTGATCTGGTAGTTGTCGGATTTATCGCCCACCACGATGAAGTCGCCCGTGCCGCCCTCGATCATCTGCACCTCCAGCGAATGCATCCAGGTATTGCTGTAGCCGCCATCCTCGCCCACCGAGTGGATCAGCAGCCCCGAGTCCCGCGCGCGGTCCAGGCGGGGCTCCCAGGTTTTCTCGCCCCACTTGAACTCCAGCACCAGGTGGTAGTTCTCGTACTCCTCGTTGGTCGTGATGCAGCCCCACTCCTCGCCGGAAATCCGCAGGACCCCATCCTGCATCGTGAAAACCTGCTTCGGGTCGTTGTCGCGCCCGCTTTCCTTGAGCCACGTGTACCAGTGCTTAAGCGTGCCGTCTTCGAGCAGGTCGATGGTGTTCGGGGCGGCATGGCGCGGCGCGGCCACCAGGAGCATCGCGGTGATTAAAAGGTATCGGAGTGTTTTTCGCATAAAATCCGGGTAATCCTCTGGGTTGGGCGCGATTCGCGCATGGTTTGTCCAAGTATAAGAACGCCCCGGCGGGATTGCAACGCGCCCCGCCGATACAGGGCAATCGCATTTAAACTTCCAACTCGATCCGAGCGCCACATGAACCACCTTCAATCTTATAAAGGGCGCGTGTTGGAGCGCTGGCATCCCTGCCGGCACAGATGCCGGCGCTCCAAAACGCTCACTATCGTTGATTCAAGGTTCCAAATCGACTCAAGTTTACGCCCATATACCGAGATCGAGTTTAAATGCGATTGCCCTGCCCGCCGATTCCGCGCTCGAATTCGCGCCCCAACCCTGTGCTACCGTATCGCCATGCTCGACCGACTCCTCCAGTGGATCCCGCCCGATCGCCACGCGGACTACCTGCGCCTGCTGGGCCACGTCCCGCCGTGGGCAAAGAGGATTGCCCTGCTGGGCGATCCCTGCGCGGCGCTCGGCTACCTCCTCAGGAAGCGCGGCGGCTGCGTCACGGGCTTCATCGACGACCCGAAGGCCGCGGCCATCGCCGGTGAAATTCTGGATGCCGTCCGTCCTCTGTCCCCCGCTTCGGGCGCCGCACAAGAAGAACCCTTCGACGCACTGCTGCTCTGTGGCCTCGAAACCAGCGCGGATGCCGTCTTCGCCGCTCTGTCCATGCTGGCGCCCGGGCTCGGCCCGAATACCTGGATCTTCGCGCTCCACGGAAATCCCGCGCTGGGCGGGCGCCCCGGGAACACCGAGACCCTGGCCAGCGATGTGACGGAACGGCTCGCGAACGCGGGTTTTCCGGCCATTCGCCGCTACCCCGACGGGCCGCCGGACGCGGGAATGCTCCATCTCGCGGCCCCCGCGGGCTACGATCCGGTTGCCCACGCGCGCAGCCTCCGCAATCAGGGCCTCTTCGAGTACGCGTATACCGTCCTGGAGCTTGTCCCCCCGCCCCCCCACGCGCGTCGGCCCGCCGCCCTGGAAAAACTTGCCATACTCGCCGCCTGGATCCACCACGATCGCGGGCGCGATGTGTCCCACCTCATCAGCCGCGCGCTGGACGCCTTCTACCTGCTGACCAACGAATCGCCGCGCGATCCAGATGCGTATCTCGCCATGGCCGACTGCTGGGCAAGTGCGGGCGCTCCCGATATGGCGCGCCGGCTGCTTCAGTCGATCGGATACGCCGCGCCCGGCTCGGAAATCGACGCCCGGCTCGCGGCCCTGCCGGAGGTGACTCTTCCCCGCGAACATATATCGGATCCGCCCGAATGGATGCCCGGCCGCCCCGCGCGGGTACTGTTCCTGCTGCATCCCCGCCCCCATTTCGGCCTGGACGCCCTGTTCGATGGCCTCTGTGATTGCCTGGGCGATGAAAATGTGGTCGATTTTCCGTGGAAACCCACCCTGCACGGCCAGGAATCCGAGGCCCACCGGGATTACCCCTGCCGTTACCAGCGGCGCGGCGCGCCGGAGGGCGTTACGGCGCTGGTGGAGGCCTTGCGGGCGGGACATTTCGACGCGATCCTCTACGGCGATGTCGAAGGGGACTTGCCCCCTGACCATATTCGGGCCCTGTTGGCGGCGCGCGGGGATTGCCCGGTGTTTCTCATGGACGCGCTCGATCAGCCCTGTAATTTCCGCGATCTCGTCCGGAACCGCCTCGGCCTGGAACGTTTTCACGGCTATTTCAAGCGCGAGATGCTCCACAACGTCGACTACGGCCCCAACGCCTGGCCACTGCCCTTCGCCTACGCCACCCCCACCGGCGACTTTCGCCCGATCACGGAGCGCCCGCGCCCCTTTTTCTGGGCGGGCCACCGGCAATTCGGCCAGCGGCGGCTCTACCTCGAAGCCCTGGAAGCGCGCTACGGCTGGGATCTCAACGAGCGCTTCGACCAGGCCGAATACCAGCGTCGCCTGCGGGAAAGCCGGATCGGGCTCAATTGCTTCGGCATGGGGTTCGACACCGTCCGCTACTGGGAGTTGCCGGCGCATGGCTGCCTCCTGCTCAGCGACCGCCTGCCCATACAGATCCCGCACAATTTCGTGGACGGGCGCCACGCCGTCTTTTTCGACACCCTGCCGGAACTAATCGAAAAGATCGACCACTACCTGGCGCACCCGGCGGAGGCCGAAGCCATCGCGGCGGCGGGGCGGGCGCATTTCCTTGAACGCCATACCAACGCCGCCCGCGCCCGCCAGGCCCTGGGCTGGATGTCCAGGGCAATCACATCGAAACGGGATCGCGGCATTGGGGCGTAAACGTGGGTCAATTTGGAGCCTTGAATTAATGAAAGTGAGCGTGTTGGAGCGCCGGCATCTCGGCCGGCAAAGTCACGGATTCGCCGCAGGCGAAATGCCAGCGCGCCAACACGGCCCCTTTTGACGTTGCGGGTGGTTCGTATGGCGCTTGGCTCGTACCGAAACGTTATCTGCGATTGCCCTCGGCTGAATTTTCCGCAAGACTACACTTTGAGGCGGGATTTGGTATAGTAACGGTAGGTTTTCGATTCGTGGGGCGGCGAGAAGAGGAAGGTAGGCGTAGTGATGAGGGACAGGCTCTTGCGCATACAACAATCAGCGTTCGGGCGGGTAATCGCCGGTTTCATTGTCGTTGCCGCGGTTCCCGCGTTCGCGGGCGAAGGCAAGCCCTCCCGCACGGTCATCAGCGGCGATCCCTGGGTCCCGTCCCCGCCGGGCGCGGCGCCCAAAATCATCTATGGCAGCGACGACCGGATCGATGTGTACCAGGAAACCGATCCGCAGCGCCTCGCCTGGGCCGCTTCCACCTGCGCGCTCATGAGCAGCAGCAGCCTCACCTCGAATCCGGATGGCTCGTTTAATATTCGCACCTCCGCCTACGGGGTGTGCCCGGACGAACCCTTCGCAAACCAGCCCACCGCCGCCTTTTGCTCCGGCTTCATGGTCGGCCCCGATCTCATCGCCACCGCCGGGCACTGTTACGACTCCGGAGACATCGGCAACGCCCGATTCGTATTCGGCTACGTCATGCGGGACGCCAACAACGCCGTCCTGAATGTGGACGCCGAAAACGTGTATACCGGCGTCGAACTGGTTGGACAGGCCCTCTCCGGGGACCTCGACTACGCTGTCGTGCGCGTGGATCGCAATATCACCGCGCCCGGCGCCGTGCCCTTCGAAATCCGCCGCGAGGGCGTCGTGCCCGTGGGCGCGAATGTGGGCGTGATCGGCCATCCCTCCGGGCTTCCCATGAAGATCGCGTTCGGCGACAATACGGTGGTCCG
The DNA here is from genome assembly GCA_019637335.1 of Candidatus Hydrogenedentota bacterium. Taxonomy (NCBI): domain Bacteria; kingdom Pseudomonadati; phylum Candidatus Hydrogenedentota; species Candidatus Hydrogenedentota bacterium. Next base: position 108,426 of record JAHBVV010000013.1, read on the forward strand.
GAACAACAGTAATCCCTCCTTTTTCGTCGCCAACCTGGACACCTACGGCGGCAATTCGGGCTCGCCCGTGATAAATCCGCTCACCGGAATCGTTGAGGGCATTCTCGTTCGGGGCGATACCGATTTCATATTCGACGGCGGCTGCATGCGCTCCAATGTCGTCAGCAATACGGGCGGGCGCGGCGAGGATGTAACCAAGACCTCCGTTTTCGCGGATATCGTGCCCCAATTGATCAGCGGTGACGGCGCTGTCGCGCTGGACCGCGAGACCTACGGCTGTAATGACATGCTGATGGTCACGCTTCGCGACAGCGACCTCGCGGGCGAGGGTTCGGCCACCGTCTCCGTCGAAACGAGCGGCGGCGACATGGAATCGATTGTCCTTTCGCCCGGCATGCTTTCGGGCGAGTTCTCGGGCATGTTGGAAATTACGGCGGCCGCGCCAGTTCCGGGGGACGGCGCCCTCCAGACGGCGGAAGGCGAAACCATCACGGTAATTTACCTGGACGCCATGCACGGGCCGGAAGCGCCCGATGAAGTGACCGCCACCGCCACAGTCGATTGCACGCCGCCCGGCGTTGCGAGTGTCGAGGTCACCATGGCGGGCAGCCAGTTCGCCATCATTTCGTTCACAACGACCGAGCCCGCGTCTGGATTCATACGGGTGGGCGAGTCTTGCGGTGAGATCCTTGCGCAGGCGCCGTTTATTCTGGATACCGACCACCGGGTGACCGTTACCGGGCTCCTTCCGCTGACCGCCTACCGCTTCCACATCACTCTGGAGGATGAAGCGGGCAACCCGGCCGTCGCAAACAACGGCGGGGCCTGCTTTGAACTGAACACCGTGGAAAGTGTGCGGTACTACACGGAGGCGTTCGGCCCCGGTCGCGCCGTGGACCTGGCCAACCTGGCGCTCACGTTCATTCCCGATGGAAACGGCAGCTACGATGTTTGCCGCGAGAGCATTTCTTCCCTGCCGGTGGACAGCACTGGCGCGACGCCCCTCGTGCTCGGCGACGACGCCACGGTCCAGGTCTCGCTGGAGGGCAAGGCGCCCGTGGTCTTCCAGGGGATCGCGTATTCCAGCCTCTTCGTGAATTCCAATGGAAATATTACCTTTGAAAGCGGCGACTCATCCTTCGGAACGTCCATCGAAGAGCATTTTGACGCCCCGCGCGTCTCGCCCTTCTTCTGCGACTTGAACCCGGCCGCCGGAGGGCAGGTCTGGCACAAATCCCTGTCCGACCGTTTCGTCGTGACGTGGAACGCCGTCCCCCGGTTTTCCAGCAGTTCGCCGAACACGATGCAGGTGGAACTTTTCACAGACGGGCGCATCCGTTTCTCGTACCGCGCATTGACCACCGGAACGGCTTTTGTGGGCCTGTCCGCCGGGCTGGGCCTGATGCCCGATTTTGTCTCGGACGATTTTTCCGCTTCCCAATCGTGCATCGTGTCGGGCGATCGCTTCCATAGCGCGGACACGGACCAGAACAACGCGATCAGCCTCCAGGAATTGCTCCGCATCATCCAGTTCTACAACCTGGACGGCTATCACTGTGATGCGGCGGGCGAAGACGGCTATGCGACGGGTCCGGGCGTCGAGGACTGCGATCCGCACGATATCGACTATAACCCGCAGGACTGGCAGGTGAGCCTGTCGGAAGTCCTCCGGCTCGTGCAGTTCTTCAATGCCGCCGGCTACAGCCATGATCCCGGCGCCGGCACGGAGGACGGATTCGTGCCGCTGGTTGCGCGGTAACCCCCCCGCGACAATTGCAGAAAAACGGGAGCCGGTCCGCATCTTTCCGGTACACTACGGGGTTTACGTTCCCGCGCAACCACCGGAAGGAGACCCCGTTGCCATGAATCCGGGCCTGACGGCCATGCGGCCAGCCACCATCTTTCTTGTCGCACTCTCCCTGAGTATCGGCTGGGGCATTCGCGGCAATTTCGGGCACGAATACGGCGCGATGATTCCCGGCGCACTCGCGGGCCTCGCGGTGGCGCTGCTTTCCGGCCGCGAAGACTGGCGGGCGCGCGCCCCCTACCTGGCCTTTTTCGGCGCGCTCGGCTGGGCCTTCGGCGGCTCCATGTCCTACATGCAGGTCGTCTCCTACACCCATTCCGGCCACCTGCCCAGCCAGATCTACGGCTTCTTTGGCGTCTTTGTGCTCGGCTTTCTCTGGGCGGCCATGGGCGGCGCCGGCACGGCCTTCGGCGCAATCGCGGATCGCGCGCGCCTGGCGGAAGTCTTCCGGCCCCTCTGCTGGATCTTCATCGCCTGGGTTATCTTCAAGAAATTCGTCCTCCATGAGCTCGAAACCCTCTTCCCGGAGGGGTACGACCCCACCTGGTCCCGCCAGGCCGCGCACACCTACTGGTTCGACGCCGACTGGATGGAAACCACCACCGCGATCCTCGCGCTTCTCCTCTTTGAACTCTGGGACAACCGCTGGGACCACTTCCGTCGGGGCCGCGCGATCGTGCTCCTGCCGCTCTGCATTGCGGCGGGCGCCCTGCTGGGCTACGGCGCGCAGGCCGTCCTGAACACCACCGGCGCCGCGCCGCACGCGGCCGCCGCCCTGGTTCAATACCAGGTCAGCCCCGAATTCGTCGCCCGCGCGGCGGAAGAACGCGGCCTGGCCGAGGCCGAAGTGCTCGCCGACCAGCTCATCAACTGGCCCAACGCCGTGCTCTTCTTCCCGCACCATGTCGGCTGGTTCGTGGGCGCGCTCGTGGGGCTCGGGCTCTATTTCTTCCGCTACGGGCGATTCGCGTCGGGCGCATCCCTTTTCATGCACATGGCCCTCGGCTGGTTCGCCTGTTTTCTACTCTTCCCCGTCCTCCTCGGCCACCCGATCGAAAGCGGCCCCACACTATTCCGCATGACCCCGCCCCGCGGCGACAACTGGGCCGGCGTCCTCGGTGTGGTCGTCGGAACCGGCGTCTGGCTCCTGCGCAACGGCTACGTGCCCGTGCTCTTCGGCATGCTGCTCACCGGAATTCTCGGCGGCGTGGGATTCGCCGGCGGTGCGCTTATCAAGCTGATGTTGGTCCGTCCGGGCAACCCGCACGTGGAAATCGACCCCGCGATCATCGCCCAGTGGGAGCACTGGCAGCGCGCCAACTGGCACAGCGTCATGGAACAGACCCACGGTTTTCTCCACGGCGTCGCCCTGGCCATCGCCATGGGCCTTCTCGCGCGCCGCACCAGCCGCAACGACGGCGTCCCCGCCGAGGCCCGCTGGACCGCCGCCTTCGCCGCCGCCTTCGTCCTATTCGGCGTCACCTACCTCAACATGTACAAGAACGTGCTCGAGTGGGTAAAGAACGACTTGATGCCAGAGGCCATGCCAATGCCCCTTTTCGGCGCGATCCAGTTGAGCGCCTGGGGCTGGTTCAACCTCATCTTCGCCGCCGCCGCCATCGCCGGGATCGCCCTCCTCTGGCGTCACCAGCGCGCGCCGATTGACCTCGTGCCCCGATCCGCCCTGGGGCGCGGACAAATGCTCTACGTGGCGTTCCTGGCGGCCGTGTGCGTCATGAACTTCGAGCGCGCGCTCACCGGCTTCACCGATCAGCGCCTCATCACCGAAGGCATGATCTTTCTGAACGCCACCCTGGCCACCGTCCTGATCCTGATCCTGCCCCGGCCCGGATTCCAGCCCCCGGAACACGGGCAGATCCGATACGGCGACACCCTCCTGCGCACGGCCTGGGGCGGGCTGGTCGCCGTTCTAATCACGGCCTTCGGCATGACCGCCATCGTCCGCGCCATGTATGGCGGCAACTTCGCCGGCCACGCCAACCAGCAGTTCCGATTCGGCGACGAGGCCGTCTGGCGCATCGAACCCACCGAGAAGAGCGGCCGCCACAGCTGAGCCCTCGCGGGGACTGGCAACAGCGACGACGAACACCCCAGCCGCGAAAGCGCCGCATCCCATCCCAGCATCGCGGGGGCCTGCTCCGAAAATACACAGGCGGGACGCCTGTGCCACATTCCTTTAAAGGTACCCTTAATAACCAAGGTGAAGCGTCCAAAGAACGTGGCACAGCCGTCCCGGCTGTGTACCGGTTGCGAAGCAGCCGAATTCCAATCCAGCCGCGAAAGCGCTCCAAACCACCCCCAAATCGCGGGGGCGGCTCTGAAACCTCAAAGGGAGCCACGCGCGCCATCCTCCTGCGGCAGATCTCCGACGTTCAAGCTCCGTGGCTCCGTGGCTCCGCCGCGAAGGCTGGAGCGTGCGAGACTGCTCCGAAAATACACAGGCGAGACGCATGTCCTGCTTTGATCGGGCGTCGCCGGACTCAGGGCGCGGGCGCGCCGGGGGCCTCCGCGATAAGCTTCTGGAAATTCCATAGCGCCCGGTCGATCATCCTCTCCGGGCCGCCTTCCGTCACCCAGGCGGTCGAGGGGTCGGCGCCGTAGCCGCCCTGGGCCATGGCGCGGCGGGTGGGGAAGTACATATCGTGGCCGTTGCAGTAGCCGACGAAAACGCCCTTGGCCCCCTCTACACGGCGCTTGAAGTCGACGGAGAGATCGCTGAAGAACTCGCCGGACCCGCCCGCGATGGCGAGTTCGCCGTTAATCAGCAGCGTGGTCAGTTTGGGGTGCATCATCCCCGCGGGGTATTTCAGGTGGTAGCTGTGGTAGAGGGGTTCTCCGTAGCGCGCGCGGAGCCCTTCACTGACGGGCCCGCTGCTCAGGTCGAGGCGCATCTGGAAGGAGAAGGTGTTTTTCACGCCGCGCAGGTCCGGCTGGTCGGGGACGGCGGTAGCGAGGCTGCCGTTCAGCGCGATGACGTCGCGGGCCAGGCGTTCGCCCGGCTCGCGCATGAGATCGACCTCGCCCCAGCGGCTGTCGTCGATATCGCACTGGAGGTCGCCGGCGGCGCCCTGGAGGAACATGCAGGGCGCGCCCGTGGCCTCCGTGACCGCCGCCATCATGACCCCCGGGAAATCCGCGCTGATCTGGTTGCTGGCGTGGGGGTGGTTGGTCGGGTGCGCGGCGAAATTGACCGCGATGGCGATGGGATTGCCCGCGAGATCGTCGGCGCGCAGCACGAACAACTCCGGGTCGCGGGGGATGGGCTCCTCCTCCGTGTGGCGGTTGCGGTTAACGTTGCTCTCGGCGGAAGCCCAGCCGATCTTCGCGGGCTTCAGCCCGTTGGCCGCCGCCACGATGACGCCCACGAGCTTCTCTTCCAGCTCGGCGTAGTACGACAGGGCGTTGTCCAGCGCGGGATCGTTGAGGCCTTCCACCGGCACGAGTTCCAGCGCCGGGGCGTGGTGGGTGTGGGAGCCGACCAGGAAGACGTGATCGATCCCCGCGCGCTCCAGCACGGCGTGTTCGATGCGCAACACCATCGGCTCGAAGGGGGCGCGGCCGAGATCCAGTCCGACGAGCGCGGCGCGCGTCTCGCCGGCTTGCAGGACGAGGGCCTTGGCGAAGAGCGGATCGTGGACGCCGGTCGAGTTGTTCTCCGGGCGGTGCATGACGCCATAGCCCCAGAGCGGCACGGACGCCTGGGGGGTAATATCCACTTCCGCGTAGCCTGCCTTGAACACCACAACATCCTCCTCAACCACCGGCAGTTCCGGCGCGCCCGACAGGGCGGCCATCAGGGCCAGTCCGACCAATCCAGCATGCATGCTTCACTCTCCTGACCGGGGTGGCCCGGTGAAGTCCCGCAGGGCGATGCGCAACGCCAGCACATTGTCCGGCGCGGCGTTGAGGCGCATCGCGTCTTTTTCCGTCGTTATAATGAGTCCTGGACGTTTCAGGACTTCCCCCGGAATGACGGCATGATCCGGGAAGGCGAAGGTCTCTTTCAAGGTGAAGCCCAGCGACGCGAGGGTCTGGTAAAAGGCCTCCGGATTGCCGATGGCCGCGATGGCGGTGACCGGTTCCGCGCAGGCGTTCTGCAGGGAAACGGGGGCGCCATCGGCGACGCGCCACAGGCCGTCGGGGGCGTGGATGGTTTCGCGCACAGGCGCGCCGGGGGCGTATTCCGCCAGGCGCGCGCGCAACCCGTTCAGGCCAATGGCCTGATCGCAGCGGGTCAATACAATCTCCGTCGCCCGTTTCAGCGCGTCCAGCGGTTCGCGGAGGATGCCGCGGGGGACGAGATAGCCATTGCCGAAGGGGTTCGTGGCGTCGATCAGGCAGATGTTGCGGTCCCGGGCAAGCTGCACGTGCTGGTAGGCGTCGTCCAATACGATGACGTCGCAACCGTGCTGTTTCATGGCGGCGCGCGCCCCGTCGGCGCGGCGAGCCGCTTTCACGAGAATGCATTCCGGCGCGTGGCAGCGGATCAGAGCCGGTTCGTCGCCCACCTGGCGCACGATATCGGCCCGCGGCATGTCGGGCAGAACGACGAAGGGCTCTGGGACGCGATCGCTGCCGTAGCCCCGCGTGACGACCGCCACGCGATGGCCCGCCGCGATTTGCTGCTGGATGCATTCAATGACGGCGGGGGTCTTGCCTGTGCCGCCGGCCGTGATGTTGCCAAAACTGATGACGGTGGCGTCGATGCGCTCCGCGGGCTGGCGAAGGCGCCAGTGCATCCCGATGCGGGTTGCGGGCGTGGCGGCGCGGAGGAGCAGGTCCCAGAAGCGGGGGAGAGGCTCCCCCCGCCGAACGCGGGCGGCTATATCGTTGAAATGAGACATAATAGGAGGTTAGGCATTCCGCCACGGCGCATCTTCGACCCGCCTGACCCAAGGCATGCGCTCGATATCAGAAGGCACGACGACTTGGGAACGATTTCATTTTTGTTCAAGCCAAAGATTTCTGGAAACCTGCTGGAAGTCTCGCCGATGGTCAAAATCCGCCGGTTCCAATGGATTCTCGGGCGCCCCCTGGGTCAGGCAAGGATGCCTAACCTCCTCAGCGCGGTGCAAATTGATTCCCGCCATGCTGTCGAGTCGGGCGGGCAGCCTCGCGCATCCGATTCCCGGGCGGGTTGCGGGTTTGGCAAGAACTCCCGGCGGTCAGGCTTCCACCTGCGCGCCCATGCGCGTCAATTCGTCGAGAAACTGGGACGCCATGGGGGAGTTTATACGGAATTTCGCGTGGCCCTGCCAACCCGGCCGCATGTCCTCATAGCGAAACGAGATCAGGAGGCGTCCTTCGCGGGGACAGGATACCTGCAAGCGCGACACCCGTGGGTCGTCGCGCGGGAGGTCAATCTGGGGCTTCCCATAACAACATAGCAGGATCCGCTGGCGCGTAATCGCAAGATAGCCCGCGAAGCTCCTGATCTTGTAGAGCGAGCACCGGCCCGGGATGCGAAGGTTTCGCTGCACGAGGTGGCCGCTGAAACCTTCGTCCGCAAGCACCATCCCTTCACGTTCCAATTCACTCCGGCGCGAATCGGGAATACTGCCCGCGCTGAAAAGTCGATACAGGAGCGCTTTACCCACGAATTGACCCTCCGCGGCGATGCCGGGGCATGCCGCTTCCCCCCGCTTCATCTTACACCCAAACGGGCCAATACGGAAGCGGTATTATCGCAGGGCAATCGCATTTAAACTTCCTGTCCGAGCCGAGCGCCATATGAACCACCTGAAATGTTGAAAAGTGAGCGTGTTGGAGCGCCGGCATCTCTGCCGGCAAGGATGCCGGCGCTCCAACACGCTCACTTTCATTGATTCAAGGCTCCAAATCAACTCAAATTCACGCCCAAATGCCGCCATCGGGTTTAAATGCGATTGCCCTGGGTATTATCGGGGTGCAAATCGTTTCCCGCTCAGCTGGCGGATCAGGCCCTTCAATTCCAGCATGGTGAGTGAGGTAAGGGCTTCCGATACCGAGAGGCGCGCGGCGGCGGCGATTTCATCGACGAAGGAGCCATCCCGGTGCAGCACATCCAGTACCGCCTGTTCCACGGGCGTGATGTTCGGGCGGGGCGTGGGGGGCGCAGCGGTCGCTGCCGCGAACGGCTGGGGCGCGGCGGTGGTGGAGGCGGGCCGTGCGGGGACCGGCGCGCTTTCGGGCGTTTTTCGGGCCGCCGGGGCCTGGCGCGCGGACGCTTCCAGGTCGAGTTCCACGAGGATATCGTCCACGGTTTCGACGAGCTTGGCGCCCTCGCGGATCAGGGCGTGGGGCCCGCGCGCGTTGTAACTGCCGGCCTCGCCGGGCACAGCAAAGACCTCGCGCCCCTGTTCTGCGGCGTTGCGCGCGGTTATCAGGGCGCCGCTTCCCACGGGGGCCTCGACCACGACGGTCCCCATGGACAGTCCGCTGATGATGCGGTTGCGGTAGGGGAAGTGCCCCTTGGAGGGTTTGACGCCCATCTCAAAACAGGAAACGACCGCGCCCCGCTGCACGATCCGGTGCATCAGCGCCGCGTTGGACGCCGGATAGACCACATCCACGCCACAGCCCAGCACGGCAATCGTCCGTCCGCCCGCTTCCAGGGCGCCCTCGTGCGCGGCGGTGTCCGTGCCTTCCGCCATTCCGCTGACAACCGTAATGCCGCGCGCGGCGAGGTCGTAGGCCAGGGAGCGGGCCATGCGGGCGCCGTACGGGGTGGAGCGGCGGGTCCCGACAATCGCCACGGCGTGCCGGTCGGCCTCGACGAGATCTCCCCGTGCAAAGAGCACGAGCGGCGGGTCGTAGATTTCGGCGAGAAGCAGGGGGTAGGCCGTCTCGTCCATGGTGTACAAGGCCGCGCCGTATTCTTCCATGCGCGCGATCTGTCCGTCGACGTCCACGACATCGCGATAGGCATGAATGCGCTCGGCCAGTTTGGGCCCCACCACCTCGCGCAGGGACGCCTCGGAGGCCGCCAGGACATCCGCGGGCGCGCCGTAACGGGCGAGGAGGCGGATGAAGAGGGTAGTTCCGACCCCGGGGATCATCTTCAGGGCGAGCCACTGCCGCTGCTCGGGTGTGATTGCCATGGGGGTACTATGCTATACGGTCGCAATCGACTGCAAGCCCATTTTTGCGCGGTGCGCCGATCGCTTGCGGCAATTCGGGCGGGTGTGCTGTAATGGATCATGAACATTCGATTACGGCAAACGGGCCGGCTTCAACAGGGCCACACCCTGGTGGAAACGCTGGTGGTCCTGGCGATTATCGGCGTGCTTCTCGCCACAGCGCTTCCGCACTACGTGAACGCCATTCGCAGCGCCAAGCGCGTCGCGGCCGTTGAGGGGAAGCGGCAGCAAAATCTCGTGCGGAGCGCCGCGGGGGATTCCGAGCGCCGTCCGAAGCGGAATGTGGATGCGGCCGCCCTGCGCGATCAGGCCCGCCGCGCGTACCGCACGAGCATTGACGCGGGCGACTTCGATTTTCACGTGACCGAACTGATTTATAAGGTCAACAGTGACGCGGAGTTCCGGGCCTACTGGTTCACCCTGATCGACGCGAATGCTTCCGGCCCTATCACCGAGGTGGATGGCGGGCGCCTCCGCGTCTCGGATCCCGAGGGCAATGTCTTCGACCTGGAACCCGCCTACGATGGCATTCACCCGGGCGATGATCGTCCGGCTCCGCTTGGCTGGGACTTTCTTGCCACCTCCCTGCAACACAGCGGTATCGGCGATCTGGGCGCGTCGGTACTGATGTCGGATGGTACTTCCCGCTATATTCGCTATCCGGGCGCCTTTCCCGTGACGCGCACGGTGGCGGAGCTGTCCCAACGATTCATGGATGAAGTGCACCCGTACCTGTAAATGGGGGGGTTGCGTGCTGTTTCCTGGCCCCGTACGGTGGGCGGCGCCGGTTGTCCGGATCCTAACCTGTTTATTTCCATATTGTTAGCGATTTCGGCGTCGTGCGACAATTTTTTTTGAATTTTTTTCGGGATTTCGGGAATATATTCGAAGAAAGTCGGTGTTTCCACATACAGCATCCTTGGAGGTCCTTCCCCCAGACCTCCCGGATGTCATCAGTCAGCAATGGCTGGTTCCCACCACCGGCGAGTGCAGAATAACAGTTCCCCCGCTGTTTGCACTCGCCTCTTTTTTTTCTAACCGGTTGGAAATAGACCTTTTCGAGCGTTTCGAGTTCAGAATCACGCCAACACGCGGCCCATTGACCCGGTAGAACCTATTGACAAGCCTATAGTTATCGCATATAATGCGCCCGATGAACGGCCCGCTATCCGGTACCTTGGATAGACACTCTCTGAATCCCCTCGTATTGTGAGTATGTTGTGGCTCCCCTGCAACTCCGGGCTTCGTTTTAACCACGCATTTTGACCAAGTCCAGAACCGGTCTGTCCAAGAGGCCAATTGCATGTCACAGGAGAATATAATGACCCAAAAATTTTCAACGGGACTCTGGGTGTTTTCGAACAATCCGGACCGTTTTTGCCCGGAAGGCTACCGCGAGGCTCCGAAAGTCCCTGAGGCCATTGCACTTGCGGCGAAAATCAAGGGCCTGAAGGCGGTCGAGATCAGCCAGTCGGACGTCTCTACCGAAGTGCCTGTGAAGGACTTGAAGCGGATTCTGAAGGATCACGGGCTGGCGTGTTCGGGCGTCAACACGAATCTTTGCCAGTCGCGGCGCTTTTCCCTGGCCGGGTTTGGTCACCAGCATCAGAAGACGCGCAATGCCGCGATCGATGAGGGGCGCAAAGCCACCGACCTGGCGCGGGCGCTGGGAGCGACCGAGATCACGCTGCGGCTGTACACCGACGGCTTCGACTATCCGTTCCAGGTGGACTATACGACGCACTGGAACACGGTGATCTCATCGATCAAGACGATCGCCAAGTATGCGTCGCCCGATATCAACGTGGCCATTGCGTACAAGCCCCGGGAGCCCCGGAAGCACCTGACGGTGGCGACGGTGGGCAAGGCGCTTTCGATGTGCCAGGAAATCGCGATGAAGAACGTCGGCGTGGCGATGAATTTCTCGCACGCGATGATGTCGGGCGAGAACCCGGCGGAGTCGATCGCGTTTCTCACGCGTTCGAACAAGCTGTTCCAGATGTATTTCACGGATGGGTACCGCCTCTGGGACGACGCGATGATCCCGGGCAGCCTGAATATCTGGGAGTGCATGGAAGCGTTGTTTTACCTGAAAGCGTCGAAGTACAAGGGCTATTACACGATCGACATGCTCCCGCAGCGTATCGAGCCGACGCACGCGCTGCAAATCGCGATCGGGAATCTCAGTATTCTGTTCAAGAAACTGGAAAAGCTCGACACGTCGGAGCTGCGCAAGGCCCAGAAGACGCTGGACGCCACCGAGTCGCAGCGCATCATCCGCCGGGTTCTGCTCAGCTGACCGTGCCGGCCAGACGGTATGCATATCGGCCCTGTTCTAATGGAACAGGGCCGATTTTTGTTGAGCCCGGTGCGTTGCGCGTAGTACGATGAAAGTGCGTGAGCAAATCAAACCCGATGAGGAGGCGTATCCCCTGCTAAGCGGTAATACAAGCGGTCTCAAGGCGTCCGATACCCGGAACCTCGAGAAGCTGTCCAAAAGAAAGACCGCGCCGGATTCCATCATCTCCCCCGAGCTGGCGCGCACGATCACGGAGTTATCAGCCGAACTCAACCGGCAGATCGGCCTGTTAATCGACCGCCGCGGCCGTATTTCGGCGGTCGTGGTGGGGGACGCGCGATCCATTTTCCTGCCGGACATCGCGCGGCGCGGGCGCAATCGCCTTTGCGGGCTCCGGCTGGTGCACACGCACCTCGGGCCGGAACCCCTGACCGACGACGACCTGACCGACCTGGCGCTGCTCCGACTGGATTGTGTCGCCGCGGTGGAAGTGGGCCGGGATGGGCTGCCCGGCAAGGTGCATGTGGCGCACCTCATGCCCGCGAACGCGGGCGACGAGCCGTGGGCCGTACAGCCGCCGCAATCCGTCCACGATCTCCCGTCGGACTTCCCGGCCTTCATCGAGGCGCTTGAGGACGAGTTTGCGCGGCAAAGCTGGGGCCGGAAGAGCCAGGAAGACAACAACCGGGCGATCATCGTCCATATTTCCGAAAAGCCCCCGACCGCCGCGCAGGATTCGCTGGCGGAACTTCGGGAACTGGCCCGCAGCGCGGGCATCGAAGTGGTGCACGAGTTCCACCAGCGCCGGACGCCCGATCCGAAATACGTGATGGGCAAGGGCAAGCTGAAATTCGCGATCATCAAGGCGATGCAGCTCGGGGCGGAGCTGCTGATTTTCGACTTGAATCTGACCCCGTCGCAGATGAAGAGCGTCAGCGAGATGACCGACCTGAAGGTGATGGATCGGACGCAGCTGATTCTGGATATTTTCGCCCTGCACGCGGTGACGCGGGAGGGCAAGTTGCAGGTGGAACTCGCGCAGTTGCGCTACCGCCAGCCGTTCCTCGGCATGAAGAGCTCGGCCTTCTCCCGGCTTACCGGCGGTATCGGCGGCCGCGGCCCCGGCGAAACGAAGCTGGAGGTCGATCGCCGCCGGGCGAGCGATCGCATTTCGCGTCTCGAGCGCGAGGTGAACAAGCTGGGCGAGCGCCGCGAGCTCCGGCGGGGCGTGCGCCACCGCAAGGGCGTGCCCACGGTTGCGGTGGTCGGCTACACGAACGCGGGGAAATCCACGCTGCTGAACCACCTGACGAACAGCCACGTGACGGCGGAGGACGCGTTGTTTGCGACGCTGAATCCGGTTTCGCGGCGCGTCCGCTTCCCGCAGGAGCGCGAGGTCATCGTTACGGACACGGTGGGTTTCATTCGAGACCTTCCCAAGGACCTGATGGCCGCGTTTCGCACCACCTTTGAAGAGCTCCACGAGGCCGACCTGCTGCTGCACGTCATCGACGCGTCCTGCCCGGACCTCGAAGCGAAATACGAAACCGTGCATTCGCTGCTGCGCGAGCTTGAATTGGATAGCACGCCGGTGTGCCACGTGCTGAACAAGATGGACAAGTGCGATCCCGACGTGCTCTCGGGGCTAATCGAGCAGTTCCAGGGCATCGCGATCAGCGCGCTGGATCGGGATACCTTTGGCGATCTGCTCAACCGTATGGAGGCCGACCTGTGGTCACGGGAATTAACCCCCGCGGAGTAGAAGTCTTGGTCGCGGCGGCGCTCCTGGCCTGCGCCTTCACGGCAAGCGCCTCGGTGGATGTCGCGCGGGAACGCTACCAGGCGTACGAGCAGAAGATCGCGGAACGCCAGGAAGCGGCCGTGCGCGGCGACATGGAGGGGTACCAGGCGCGGGACGCCGAGGCGCGGCAATCGCTGGTCGAAGCGCGCCAGGCTTTCGAAGCGGGAAAAGCGGCGCGCAGTACGGATGAGACCGTCCTGATGGACTACCTCGTGGTGCTTCGCGCGCTGGGCGATCACGATCTGGCCGCCGAGGCGGCGGACGCCGCGATCGATCGCGGCGTGGAGAGCGCGGCCCTTTTGCGCGTGCTCGGCGAGAGCCTGCTCGTCACCGGACCAGACAACTTCCAGCGGGGGGTGGACGCCCTCCGAAAATCGGTCGCGCTGGACGGGACCAGCCCGGCGTCCGCGCAGGCGTGGTTCGCGCTGGGCCGCTACTACCTGGAGAACTATCTGCCGGACGCGGCGGCGGACGCCTTCGCGGCGGCCCTGAAGGCGGATCCCGAGCATGTGCCGTCCCGGCTGGGCGAAGCGGCGGCGCGCGTGTTTTCGGGGGAGATTGCGGAGGCCGGGGCCATCATTGAATCCGTGGGCCGCGCCGCGCAGCCCTACGATATCGAGCTTCGCTCGATGATGCGAACGGCGCTCTACGATTTTGATGTGGCCCGCCGTATATTTGACGACACGGCGGACAACCACTACGCCTACGCGCGTCTGCTGTATCTGGCGTCGCGCGTTCCGGAGGCGGTGCTGGCGGCGCGCCGGGCGACGGATCTGGCGCCGGATCGCGTGGAGATCTGGAACTTCCTGGGCGCGGTGCAATTGCAGATCTCGAATTACCGTGACGCGCTGGCGTCGTACGAGGCGTCGCTCAAGCTGAACCCGGACCAGCCGGGACTTCAGCAGACTGTGGAACAGCTTCGCGAGGTCCAACAGCAGCAGGCCGCGCCGCCGGCCTCCGGACAGGGCCAGGCGCCGCTTCGCGGCCAGGGGCCCTTGCGGTAGGGGATACGGCCCCGCGCTTCCATCAGTCGCATTCGAAGCGCTCGCGAAAGCAGCGTTCGAAGTTTGCCTCTACTTCCTGGAACGGTGGCGGCGCGCCGAGGAGGAGGGTCAGGGACGTCACGGGGCGGTCGGCAATGCCGCAGGGCACGATTGCGCCGAAGTGGGCCATGTTGGGATTCACATTCAGGGCGATCCCGTGGAAGGTCGTCCAGCGGCGCACGCCAATGCCGATCGCGGCCACTTTCGCCCCCCGCACCCAGACCCCGGTCAGTCCCTCAACGCGCTCGCTGGGCAATCCGAATTCCGCGAGCACGTCGATGATTACGGCCTCCAGCGTCCGCAGGTACCAGCCGACCGATGGCTTCCAATGCTGGAGGTTGAGGATGGGATAGGCGACCAGCTGGCCGGGGCCGTGGTAGGTGACGTCCCCGCCGCGGCTGGTTTCCAGGAGTTCGATGCCCTTGGTCGCGTAGCCCGCGCGGTCCAGTAGCAGGTGCGCGCGATCGGAATCCTTGCCGAGCGTGACCACGGGGCGATGTTCGAGGAGATAGAGCGTGTTGGGGGCCTGGCCCGCCGCCACCTCGGCGTGGCGTGCAAGTTGCCGGTCGAGCATTTCCGCGTACCCCACAGGCGCCGGAATCCGAATGGTCTCCAGGGCGTGGGGGGGGAAATCAGGCATGGTCCAGCAAAGCCCGGACGGTGTCGATCGAGACCGATTCCAGCGAGTCCACGATGAAGTCCGCATCGGCCAGCTGATCGGCGGAAAAGGAATTCGTGACCGCGAGCACCTTCATCCCGGCGGCCTTTGCCGAGGCAATGCCCGTGATGGCGTCCTCAACGGCGACGCATTGGGCCGGATCGAGCCCGATTTCCGCGGCGGCGCGCAGGTAAATCTCGGGATGCGGCTTCTTGTGTGCGATCATGTCGCCGTGGATCCACGCGTCGAACAAATCCGTGTTCACGCGCGAGGACTTGAGCGTCTCGGCCGATTTCTTGCCGGGGCTGGACGTGGCGATGGCGAGTTTCCAGTCCGGCGCATCGTGCGCGGCCTGGATCAGCGGGTGAATTCCGGGAAAGGAGATGTCCGGGTCGTCCGCGAGCAGTTCCATGAAGTATTTGTGGCGTGTTTCGACGGCTTCCGCCACGTCGATGGCGACGCCGTACTTCTCGGCGGGGCCGATGCAGTAGCGTTCGGCGCCCGTGCCGATGAAGGGGATGAAATCCTCCGGCTGCACCTTCAACCCGTAGAGGGCCTCATACATCCGCGTGGTGGCGATCACGCTGAGACCCTCGGTGTCGCCAAGCACGCCATCGACATCAAATACCAGGCCGAACATGGAAATGGAACTCCTTTGAGAAAGAATCGCGGAACGAGCGGACGGATCCGGCGGATCGGTCCGCTATCGTGGCTGGTTTACACCACCGCCGCCTGTTCGAGGCCGATGGCGTCCAGAATCTGATCGGCGTCGTTGTCCACGGTGAGGGGCTCCTCGGCCGACTTGATTGCGCTGTCCGGATCCTTCAGGCCGTGGCCGGTGAGGATGCAGGTGATGCGGATCTTGTCGCTGTGGGCCGGCGCCTTGCCATCGAAAAAGCCGCCCGCCGCGAGCTTGATGAGGCCCGCCACGCCCGCGGCGCTCGCGGGCTCGCAGAAAACGCCCTCCGCCGCCGCCAGCTTCTGGTAAGCGGCCCGAATCTCGTCGTCCGTGACCATGTCGATCAGGCCGCCGGATTCGTCGCGCGCGGCTTCGGCGGCCTTCCAGCTTGCGGGGTTTCCGATGCGGATGGCGGTGGCGAAGGTCTGGGGCTGCGGGACGGGGTGGCCGAGCACGATGGGCGCGGCGCCGGCCGCCTGGAAGCCCAGCATGGCGGGGCGGTTCTTGCTTTTGCCGGCGGCGTGGTACTCCACGTATCCCTTCCAGTAGGCCGTGATATTGCCGGCGTTTCCGACCGGCATCGCCTGGAAATCCGGGGCGACCCCGCCGAAATCATCCACGATTTCGAAGGCGCCGGACTTCTGCCCCTCGATACGGTAGGGATTGACGGAATTCACCAGCGCGATGGGATGCTCCTCGCAGATTCTCCGCACTTGCGTGAGGGCATCGTCGAAGTTCCCCCGGATCTGGATGACCTTCGCGCCGTGGATCATGGCCTGCGAAAGTTTTCCGAGGGCGATCTTGCCTTCGGGGATGAGCACGGCGCAGCGGATGCCGGCGCGGGCGGCGTAGGCGGCGGCCGAGGCCGAGGTATTGCCGGTGGAGGCGCACATCACGGCCTGGTAGCCCTCTTCCACGGCCTTCGTGATGGCCATGGTCATGCCGCGGTCCTTGAAGGAGCCAGTGGGGTTCAGGCCCTCGTACTTGAGCCAGATCTCGATGTTCGGGTGGATCATGCGGCTCAGGTTGTACGCCGGAATCAGGGGCGTGGAACCCTCGTTCAGGGTGATGACGCAGGTGTCGTCCCCCACGGGCATGTATTGGCGGTATCGGTTGATCAAGCCTTCGTTGCGCATGCAATAACCTCGGTTCGTCTGCGTGGTGGTCCGGATTTCACACTCAAGCGTTTCGCCCGGTCAGGATAGAATACGGATCATGTGTGTTGGTTCGTCAATGATGGTCTGCGCGTCGATTTCCGCGATGGCCTTCTGGACGTTCGCCTCAATGGTTTCGTGCGTCACGATGACGACGTGCGCCGGGACGCCTTCCGCCTCTTCCTTCTGGAGGCACGAGGCGATGCTGACCCCGTGATTGCCGAGAATCGTGCAGATTGTGCCGAGCACGCCGGGGTGGTTCTCGGTCGTCAGGCGCAGGTAATAGCGGCCCTCGATCAGCCCGCTGTCGCGGAGGCTCAGGTCGTGGGTGTAGTGGAAGGGCGGCGCGGCGGGCGCGTCCCCGCGCCGGGCAATGTCCACGATGTCCGCCACAACCGCGCTGGCGGTCGGCAGCTTGCCCGCGCCGCGCCCGTAGTAGAGGGTGTTGTCCGCGATGTCGGACTCCACGAAGATCGCGTTGAACTCATACTTTACCGCCGCGAGCAACATGTGATCCGGGACAAGCGTGGGATGCACCCGCACTTCGATTTCGCCCGCTTCGAACTTGATGACGGCGAGCAGCTTGATCTGGTAGCCCATCTCCTTCGCGTACTGCACGTCCAGGTGGGTCACCTTGGTGATGCCCTCGACATAGATTTCGTCCAGCGGCACGCGCGTGCTGTAGCAGAGGCTCGCCAGGATCTGGCACTTGTGGGCGGTGTCGTGGCCTTCGATATCCAGGTCGGGCGGCGTTTCCGCGAACCCCTGCTCGATGGCCTGGCGCAGCGCCTCGTCAAATTCCAGGCCTTCCACGGCCATCCGCGTGAGGATGTAGTTGCAGGTTCCGTTTAGAATGCCGTAAACCGCGTGGATGTTGTTCGCGGCGAGGCTCTCCCGGATAGTCTTGATGATGGGTATAGTGCCGGCGACGGCCGCCTCGTAGCGCAACTCGACGCCGTTCTTGATGGCGGCCTCACACAGCTCCGGCCCCGCCATGGCGAGCAGCATCTTATTCGCCGTCACGACGTGCTTGCCGCTGTTCAGGGCCTCCAGAATGAAGGTGCGGGCCGGTTCATAGCCCCCGATCAGCTCGCAGACGACATCCAGGTCCGGATCGGCGATCAGGGCCTTCGCGTCGCTGCTGACGCGCACGCCGTCGAGCGGGAAACGGGAGACCAGTTCCTCGTTCAACTCGGCCACGTGCGCCAAAACCACGTCCGCGCCAGTTTTGTCGGCGATCACCTGGTTGTTCGACAGCAGCGTTTCAATCACGCCACCGCCAACGGTTCCCGCGCCAATTACGCCTACTTTGCAGGCCATGTAAATTCCTTTCTCGACAAGACTGCGCGCACCAGCGCGCGACGGGTGCGCCCGCTCAGGCTTCGCCCGGATCCTTCACTTCGAATATGCACAGGACATCGCCCACCTTTACCGCGTCGCCCGGCTGGACGCGTTTTTCCACGAGGGCGCCGGTGCGAGGGGCCGGCAGCACGAAGGCGGCCTTGTCGGTCGTGATCTCCAGAAGATCATCGCCGGAAGCCACCGGGCCTTCCTTCACCAGCCACTCGGACACCACGCCGCCAGCGACGGCGTCATCATCATCGCCCAGACTGGGCAGGCAAATCTCGATCTGCATGGTTTTCGCCTCACAGGATACTTGGGTTTCGGGCATCGCGCCCCCGGCGGCGCCGGGTTGGTTGCGCGAATCCCGGATTCAGGTTCGGGCGGATGCCGACGCGAGCCGCTCGCGGGCGAACTCGGACTCCAGCAGCGCCTCGGAGCGGTACGAGCTCCGGACAAAGGGGCCGGCGACAGCGAAACCGAAGCCGATTTCGTACGCGAGGGCCTCGTACTCCCGGAAGGTTTCCGGCGGGACATAGGCCACAACCGGCGCGTGCTTCGGTGTCGGCTGGAGGTACTGTCCGATGCTCACGGCGTCGCAACCGGCCGCGTGCAGATCGCGCAAGGTCCGATCGATGTCGTCCGGCGTCTCGCCGCATCCCAGCATGAACGCGGACTTGATAAAACGGCCCTCGCTGCGTTCGCGCGCGATCCGGAGCACGTCCAGCGACTGGCGGTACGTAAAGCGCCGGTCGCGGATGCGCGCGAAGACCGGTTCCACCGTCTCGATGTTGTGGCTGAAGATTTCGGGGGCCGCCGCCTGAACGGTGGCGATGTGTTCGCGCTTCCCGTCAAAATCCTGCACCAACGCCTCGATGGTCGTCTCCGGGGAAACGGCCTTGATCGCGCGAATGGTGTCGGCGATGTGGCCCGCGCCGCCGTCCGGGAGGTCGTCCCGTGTAACGGAGGTTAGCACGGCATGCTTCAGCCCGAGCCGCTTGACCGCCTCCGCAATGTGTTCCGGCTCCTCGGCGTCCAGATCGCCCGGGCGTCCGCTGTTGACCGCGCAATACGTACAATGGCGCGTGCACACGTTGCCCATAACCATGAAGGTCGCCGTGCGCCGCCCCCAGCACTCCGACTGGTTGGGGCAATGGGCGCTCTGGCATACCGTGTGCAATTTCAGGTCGCCCATCAGCGATTTCACCTCGCTGAAGGCCTCACCCGAAGGCCAAGGCTGGCGTATCCATTCCGGAAAGGTGTTTTTCGAGGATAGTGCGGGCATAAGTCAAGTCGTACCAGGGGTTGGAGGAGAGTTTCCTCAGATTCCGGGTAGTATAGCACGCCGGGGGTGGGGGATTGAATTTCCGGGGAAGCGCTACATACAAAAGGAGAAGCCGGAATGCTTCTTCACCACCATGGCCGCAGGGCAGCCTTTGGCCGCAACGGAAGAGGGGGTCACCACAAAGTTCACGAAGAGCAATTCCTCGCGGCCTTCGTGGTGATACGTTTTTCGGCCAACGTTTACTGCATCTGGCTGGCCACGGCATGTCTGTCCGCGGCGGCGGCTTTTCCGCCGGGGTACTCGATGTCCAATTCGGGCGCTTCGACCGCGACTTCCGGGGTTTCAATTTCTCGGCGGTCAAAGAACTGCTTCTGGATGGCGCAGCCGATTTCGTTGAGCTGCACTTGGAGCGAGTCCACGAATTCGTGCAGTCCGGACTGTATGATGTCTTCGACTCGGGCGCAGTTGAGCTGGGAGCGGAGCCGGTCGCAGCAACGTTCGGCGTCGTTGGTGTAGAGGCCGGGTGGCGAACCGGAGACAAACGCTAGCGAGGTCTGGAGGCGGTCCACGCAGTATTTCACGGAACGGGGGAAGCCATAGCCGAGGAGGAGCAGTTCGACGACGTTCTGGGGGTCGATGGGGCCATAGATCTGGCGGTAGGCCTGAAGGGCGCTGGCGCTCCGCAGCAGCGCGGACCACTGAATATTGTCGAGCGAAGACCCCACGTCTTCCACGGTGGGCAAGAGGTAGAAGTATTTCACGTCGAGAATGCGGGACGTCTTGTCGGAGCGTTCGAGCATACGCGCGAGGCGGCTGAAGTGCCAGCCCTCGTCGTGCATCATGGTGGTGTAGCTGCGCCCGATAAACTCGTTGCTTCCGCGCACGACCATGCCCAGGAATTCGTGGGGCGACTCCATAATCGAGCCGCCCTGGGTCGCGCTTTCCACCTCCTGGTAGAACTTGTTCACCTGCTCCCACACATCGGAGGGGATGATCTCGCGGATCGAGCGGGCGTTCTCCCGCGCGTTGCGGAGACAGTTGTAGATACTGTTCGGATAGTCGCGGTCGCAGGCCAGAAAGCGCATTACGTTATCCTGCGTGGCGCTCTCGTAGTGTTCGGCGAAGTACTCCTCGTCCCCCATGATACTGATCAGGGGCTGCCACTGGGGCTCGGATGAGGAGGCGTCGAGGGTCAGATTCCAGTTTACATTGACGATCCGGGCCACATTCTCCGCCCGTTCGATATAGCGGCACATCCAGTAGATTGATTCTGCGACACGGCTTAACATGTCCTCGTTCCTTCTCCAGTTTTTTGGCCCGAATTGCCCTTCGGCGTCCCGGTGGCGCGCTATTCCGCGAGCACCCACGTATCCTTGCTGCCGCCGCCTTGTGACGAGTTCACGACGAGGGAACCCTTCTTCAGCGCGACGCGTGTCAGGGCGCCGGGCAGGACATACTGCTCCTTGCCGAACAGGGCGTAGGGCCGCAGATCCACGTGGCGCCCCTCGAACTGGTTGTCGCACAGGGTCGGCACGCGGGAGAGCCTCAACGTCGGCTGGGCGATGTAATTCCGCGGGTTCAGCTTGATCTGCTCGCGGTAGGCATCGCGCTCGCCCCGCGAGACGTGGGGGCCGACCATGATCCCCGCGCCGCCGGATTCGTTGGCCGGCTTGACCACCAGGTGCTCCAGGTTGTCGCAGACATAGCCCAAATCCGCGGGGTTGTCGCACAGGTAGGTCGGAACATTCGGAATGATCGGATCTTCGCCGAGATAGTACTTGATGATCTGTGGCACGTAGGCGTAAATCACCTTGTCGTCGGCGACTCCCGTGCCCGGCGCATTGGCCAGCGCGACCCGCCCCGCCTGGTAGACCTCCATCAGTCCGGGGACGCCCAGGATGGAATCCGGGCGGAAGCAGAGGGGGTCGAGGAAATCGTCATCGATGCGGCGGTAGATCACGTCCACGCGCTGGAAGCCCCGTGTCGTCCGCGTCTTCAAGTAGCCGTCCTGGACGACGAGGTCGCGTCCTTCCACGAGTTCCACGCCCATCTGGTGCGCGAGGAAGGAATGCTCGTAGTAGGCGCTGTTGAAGATGCCCGGCGTCAGCACCGCCACGGTGGGCCGTTCCACGCCTTCGGGCACCAGGTGGAGCAGCATTTCGA
Source organism: Candidatus Hydrogenedentota bacterium (assembly GCA_019637335.1). NCBI lineage: Bacteria > Pseudomonadati > Candidatus Hydrogenedentota > Candidatus Hydrogenedentota bacterium. Next base: position 129,795 of record JAHBVV010000013.1, read on the forward strand.
GCAGTTTGCTCGGGTATTCCTCGACCGGGCAGACCTTGCCCACATCGAAGAAGTGGGGGAGCGTCCGCTTCATAATGTCGCGGTTTTCCAAAACGTAGGACACCCCCGACGGGCACCGGATATTATCTTCGAGCACGTAGATCTGACCGTCTCCGTCGCGAACGAGATCCGTCCCGGAAACGTGGGCCCAGATGCCGCGGGGCGGCTTGAGGCCAATGCATTCCTTGCGGTAGCCCGGCGAGGAATACACCAGCCCGCGCGGGATGGCCTTGTCCCGCAGGATTTTCTGGTCGCCGTAGATATCCTGCAGGAACGTGTTCAGGGCGTAGATGCGCTGCTTCAGGCCAAGCTCGATCCACTTCCACTCATGCGCGGGGATGATCCGCGGGATCAGGTCGAAGGGAAAAATACGTTCGGTGTTGCCGTCCTCCGTCTTCAGCGTAAACGTGATGCCCAGCTCGCGGAGTGTGCGTTCGGCGCTACGCTGCCGCCGCACCAGTTCCTCCTGGCTGATGGACACCAGTTTTTCGACGATGTTCTTCATGCCCGTGCGCGGCGCGCCGGTATCGTCGAGCATTTCGTCAAAGAATCCACCGGTCTCGTATACGTCGAGTATCATCATTGTTCGATTCCCTTTCGGCTGGCTTGCCAGGCGCCGTTGGTACGGCGGGTACTTTGTTTTTTCGTCACAAGACCGCGGCCCCCTCGGCAGTCGCTTCACTCAGGGGCCCGCCGCCGGTATCTTGCGCAGGTCGAGGGTCCAGGGATACTCCGGGTTGGCAGGCGCGGGCTGGGGGTTCATGTAGCCCGGGGTATGACCGATCGGGCTGAAACGGGCCTCGCGCCGGGCCTCGGCCTCGCAGGCGTTCACCGGGTAGGTCTCGTAGTGCCGCCCGCCGGGGTGGGCCGGCCAGTAGGTGCAGCCGCCGAGCGATTTCTGGTTCCAGGTGTCGACCAGGTCGAAGATCAGGGGCGCGTGAACGGGAATCGTCGGGTGCATCCCATTGGGCAGATCCCAGGCCTTGAAGCGTATGGCCGCGACAAATTCCCCCGCGGCGCCCGTGGGGTGGAGGGGGACCTCGATCCCGTTGCAGGCGACCTTGTGGCGCCGGTCCACGAGTCCGCGGACGCGCAATTGCACCCGTTCGAGGGCGCTGTCGACGAAGCGCGCCGTGCCGCCGGGGCCCGGCTGCTCGCCGAGTACGTGCCACGGTTCCAGGGCGCCGCGCAGCTCGAGGTGGACGCCGCCGCGCGCGATTTCGCCGTATTGCGGGAATCGGAATTCGAACTGCGGAGCGAACCACGCTTCCTCGAAGTGGAATTCCTGGCGACGGAGGTTTTCCAACACGTCCTTCAGATCTTCCCAGACGAAGTACGGCAGGAGGTGGCGATCGTGGAGCATGGTGTTCCAGCGCACCAGCGGGAAGTCGTAAGGCGTCTCCCAGAATGCCGCCACCAGCGCGCGGACCAGCAACTGTTGGAGCAGGCCCATCTGCGGATGCGGCGCCATCTCGAAGGCGCGCAATTCCAGCAGGCCAAGCCGCCCGCTGGCGGAATCGGGGGAAAAGAGCTTGTCGATGCAAAACTCAGCGCGGTGGGTGTTCCCCGTCACGTCCACCAGGATGTTGCGGAATGAACGGTCCACCATCCAGGGCGCTGGCGTGGTTTCGCGGGTGAGGTGCGCGAAGGCCACTTCAAGCTCCTGCAATAGATCGTTGCGCGCTTCGTCAATACGCGGCGCCTGACAGGTCGGGCCGACGAACATGCCGCTGAACAGATAGGAGAGGCTGGGGTGGTTGTTCCAGAAGGCCAGCATGCTCCGCAGCACGTCGGGGCGGCGCAGGAAGGGGCTCTCGGCGGGCGTCGCGCCCCCGAGCACGATATGGCTCCCGCCGCCGGTGCCCGTGGCGCGGCCGTCCAGCCCGAATTTTTCCGCGCTCAGGCGGCACTGCCGCGCTTCTTCGTAGAGCGTCTCCGAAATGGCGCGCAGTTCGGCCCAGTTCGCCGCGGGCTGGATATTCACTTCCACGACGCCGGGATCGGGCTGGATGCTGAATTTCGTCACGCGCGGGTCGAAGGGCGGGGGATAGCCTTCGACAATGACGGGCATCTCCAGCGCGGCGGCGGTATCCTCCACGGCGTGAATCAGCGTGAAATACGTCTCCGAGGATTCCATCGGCGGCATGAACACGTGAAGGCGCCCCTGGCGCGGTTCCACGCACAGCGTGGTGCGGATGATGCCCCGATCGCGGGGAGATTCGCTTTCATCCCTTCCCGGCAGCGGCTGTTCCGCGCGCATCCCGTTGCCGCCGTCCGGCGCGGGGATCCGCAGCGGCGCCGCCGCCATTCCGCGCGGGAGGCCCATCGGGTCGCGCATCAGGACTTCTTCCCGTTTCCCCGCAGGCTCGTGCAGAAGCGAATCCAGGGGCAGCCGGAACCCCATGGCGGAGTCGCCGGGCAGCAGGTAGAGGCGGTTGGCGCGCAACTTCCACGTCGTGCTTTCCCAGCGCCACGACGCGCCCGCCGGTACAGCGCGAAGGGGCAGCGCCATGCCGGTCACGGCGTCGAGTCCCCGCTCAAAAATGGCGCACAGGCGCTTGCGCTCCAGGGGGTCTTCGAGCTTGCTGTCGAAGGGGTCTGTATTGATCGGCAACTGCCGTTCTTTCCAGAGATAATAGAAGGCGTCTTCGTAGGCCGGCATCGCGCGCTCCGCGCCGACTCCGAGCCGGTTGGCGAGGTTCCGCGCGAAGGCCCGCGCATCCTCCGCGCCCATCCGGTAGTCGCGCAGGGGATTGGCCATCCAGCGCGGTTCGCGCCAGAGGGGCGTGCCGTCCTTCGCCCAGTAGCAGTCCATCGACCAGCGGGGCAGGGGTTCGCCGGGGTACCACTTGCCCTGGCCCAGGTGGTGGAGCGGGGCGCTTGCAAAGTGCTTGCTCAAGCGTTCGAAAAGTTTGAAGGCGAGGTTATATTTGCCCTCGCCGAGCGCCTCGGTATGCCACGCGGGACCGTCCCGGTCCTCCATGGAGACGAAGGTCGGCTCGCCGCCCATGGTCAGGCCCACGCCGAGGCGCGCCATCGTCTGGTCGACGGTCTCCCCGAGCAGGTCGATCGCCGCCCATTGCTCGCTGCTGAAGGGCCTGGTGACGCGCGGCGACTCATATACCCGCCGCACCGACATGTCGAAGGTGAAATGGGTTTCCGTCTTGTCGGTGCTTCCCGTGATGGGCGCGGCCGATACGGGGTCGGGCGTGGAGGCCAGGGGCAGGTGGCCCTCGCCCGCCAGCAGGCCGGAGGTGGGATCGAGGCCGACCCAGCCGGCGCCGGGCAGGTACACTTCCGCCCAGGCATGGAGGTCCGAAAAGTCGTGGGAGGCGCCGGCGGGCCCGTCCAGCGGTTTTTCATCGGGAACCAGCTGGATCAGGTAGCCGCTGACGAACCGGGCGGCCATTCCGAGATTGCGAAGGATCTGCACCAGCAGCCAGGCCGAATCCCGGCAGGAGCCGCTCCGGTTTGTCAGGGTTTCCTCGCAGGTCTGAACGCCGGGCTCCATCCGGATCCGGTATTCAATATCCCGATTCAATTGCGCATTCACCGCGACAATGTAGTCTATGATCTGCGCCCTGTTCCGAGAAATCCCCTGGAGGTATTGTTCCATCCGCGGGCCCGGCGGGTCCACGACCAGGTACGGGGCAAGATCCTTGAGCGCATCCGGTTCGTACCTGAATGGGAAGTATGTCGCGTGGTCTTCCAGGAAGAAGTCGAATGGGTTGAAGACGGTCAGTTCCGCAACGAGATCAACGTCTACGACGAGCGCCTGGGAGGGCTCGGGAAAGACGAGTCGCGCCAGATAATTACCGTGCGGATCCTGTTGCCAGTTGAGGAAATGTTCCCGAGGCTGAACCTTCAGGGTGTAGCTGCTGACTGCCGTCCGGCAATGGGGCGCGGGCCGCAATCTTACAATATGGGGGGACAATCTTACCAAACGGTCGTATTCGTAGCTTGTCCGATGGTGCAATGCGACGCGAACGCCCATACCAGGTGCTCTTTTCCAGTCGGCCACGCGGGCCAATTCGGGGCAAAATAAATCCAAAACGGAACAGAGATTCGGATCTTCGGGGCAGAAGGGCTACCAAAAGGAGGGAATTCGCCCTTATCCACGCCAAAGCCCGGCAACGTCGAGTACGTTGACATGGCCGATGCTGAGCAAGTAATGTGCCAGCAGAAACCCATGGCACAACACTTGCTCTATAGCGTAGTTGGGGCCCGGAACCAGGAACGAAACTACCGTTGATGTATCAGAGCCAAATGAGCCAGGCGAATCCGCCCTCGGGGACCCTCCATGACCTGTTGTCGAACTACAGCACCGTCGCCGGTCCGAATGACGAACTGTTGGATCCCCAGGGCACGGTGCGCCCGCACTGGCAATGGATTACGGAGTCGCTGGGCAGCCTGAACGCCGGGGGACTGGCGGAGTGCCGGCGCCAGGCGGAGGAGATGGTTCGGCAACACGGGGTGGTCTACAATGTCTACAGCGATGCGAAGGGCATGGATCGTCCCTGGGCGCTGGACATGCTGCCGGTGGTGCTGCCCGCGGCGGAGTGGGCGCACATCGAGCGGGGCGTGAAGCAGCGGCTTCACCTGATGAACGCGATGCTGCGCGATCTCTATGGTCCTCAGAAGTTGCTTGCGGATGGGGTGCTGCCGCACGCCTTCACGCAGGCCAACCCGAAATTCCACCGGGCCTGCCATGGCATCGCGCCCTCGCGGCACGGCCACATCGCCCGATACGCCGTGGATCTGGTGCGTTCGCCCGATGGGCAGTGGAAAGTCTACAGCGATCGCACCCAGGCCCCCTCGGGCGCGGGCTATGCGCTCGAGAACCGGATCGTGATGGCGCAGACCTTTCCGAACCTGTTTTCGGAGGGCAGGGTCGAGCGCCTGGCGGACTTTTTCGAAAGCTTCCGCAACACCTTGCGCGCGATGGCGCCCGGCAACACGCCCGACCCGACGGTGGTGCTCCATACGCCCGGCCCGTTCAATGAGGTCTATTTCGAGCACGTCTACCTGGCGCGCTACCTGGGGGTGACCTTGCTGGAGGGCGCGGATCTCACGGTTCGCGACAACCATGTGTATTTGAAGACCATCGAAGGGCTCAAGCGGGTCGACGTATTGCTCCGCCGGATCGACGATGAATTCAGCGACCCGCTGGAACTTCGCAAGGATTCGACGCTCGGTATTGCGGGGCTGCTTCAGGCCGTCCGGAGTGGCAATGTTGCGGTATGCAACGCCGTGGGGAGCGGCCTGCTGGAAGTGCCGGCGCTGTCGTCGGTTCTTCCCGATGTTGCCCGCCGGACGGCAGGCGAGGATCTCATCCTCGATTCCGTCCCGTCGCGCTGGGGGGCGCGCGAGGAAGACCGTGCCTGGATGGAGGCAAACTTCGATGGGTTGCGGCTCATGCCGGCCTTCGGCGGGATGTATGAGACGCCTGTGTCCGGCCAGATGCAGGCGCCGGACCGGGCCGCGCTCCGCGCCCACTGGCGCGAGCGGCCCTACGACTGGGTGCACGTCGATCCCGTCGTACCGTCCACGGTTCCGGTTTTCGCGAACGATCAACTCGTCGCCAACAATCTCGTGCTTCGCGTGTATGCCATCGGCGGGGATACGGCGGACTCGATACGGGTGTTGCCGGGCGGCCTGGCGCGCTTCAGCACGCGGGGCGACGTGTTCGACATTTCGATGCAGCAGGGCTGCGGGAGCAAGGATGTCTGGGTATTGGCCGAGACGGAAACGTCGTTTCGGAGTCTCCTGCAGGATCGGGGCACGCCGCTGACAATCCGCCGCTCTCCGAGCAACCTTTCGAGCCGCCTGGCGGAGAATCTGCTGTGGCTCGGGCGCTATTGCGAGCGGGCGGAAGCAACCGTCCGTTACCTGCGACACCTGCTGGCGCGCTGTGCGGATGAAAAAGGCTACCGCGGGATGGGCGAATTGCGCGAACTCCTTCGCGCCGCGCCGATGGGCCTGTTTACGGAACATGCGGGCGCGCAACTGTCCGCCGCGTGGTCCCGGCATTCCGGCGAAGTGGGGGACACCTACGAGTGGCTCCGCTCGCTCGACCGCGTCCAGGATGTGGTCTTTGACGCGATTTTCAACGGCGAACAACCCGATACGGTTGCGAGCAATATATCGGCCATCCGGCGCACGGCCTGGGTGGTGCGGGAGCGCTTTTCGGAGGATGACTGGCGCATTCTGAACAGTTTTACGCTCGAATTCATGCAGTTGAAGGACCGATCCCTACGGCCCGGCCTGGGTGAGGTGCTGTATGCGCTGAACAACCTGATTCGGGGATTCGCCGCGCTGAGCGGTCTGTTGCGCGAAAACATGACGCGCGAGTCGGGCCAGGTCTTCCTGGATCTCGGCCTCCGCCTGGAACGCGTCAACCACACGGCGCATGTGGTCGTGCAGACGCTGGAGCGGACCTCGGACCACGAAGAGGCGCTGCTGCAATCGCTGCTCTCGATCTGCGACAGCCCGATGACCTACCGCGCGCGGTATGGGTCGGTGTTTCAGGCGGCGCCGGTGATTGACCTGCTCGTCTGCGACGACACCAATCCACGTTCCGTGGCCTACCAGGTTCACCGCATCATCAAGCATATCAAGTGGTTGCCGGCCTCGCGCGGATCCGGGCTCTTCAACGAGGAAGAACGCATCATCGAGCGCCTCAACACCGAGATACGCACCGCGGACGCCAACCGCCTGGCGCGTCCCGCGCGCGACGGCGAACGGCGCGCCCTGCTGGCATTGCTGGTCCGGTTTCAGCGCGAACTGCCGCGCTTCGCGGACCTGCTGGAACAGCGCTACTTCATTCACACGGCGCCGGCCCGCCCGCTCGACGACTTCCGGTGAAGGCGCTCGGATGAAATACCGGATCAGCCACACATCGCGCTACGACTATGCCGGTTCGGTACCCATCGGCTACAACCGCGCCTACCTCACACCGCGGAACTGCGCCACGCAGGAATGCCTGCGCACCCAACTGGAAATTAAACCGGCGCCGGCCGTGTTCGGCCAGCGCACGCGGGACTACTACGGGAACGAGGTGATTTTTTTCACCGTGCAGGAGCAACACAGCGTACTGGAAGTCACGGCGCGCAGCGAGGTGCGGTTGACTCCCCTCCTCACGCCGGAACCGGGCGCAACGCCACCCTGGGAAAGCGTGGCCGAGGCCATGTCGCGGCCCGTCGATAGCGAGGCCCGCGATGCGGCCCAGTTCACATACCCGTCGGAACCGGCCCCCGTATCGAACGCGCTCCGTGACTATGCCCTGCTATCCTTCACGCCGGGAATGCCGGTGCTGGCGGCCGCGCTGGAACTCACGCACCGCATTTACTCCGAATTCGCCTATGACCCAACCGCCACAACGGTTACCACGCCGGTGGCGGAGATCCTCGAAAAGCGCGCCGGGGTCTGCCAGGACTTCGCGCACCTGCAGATCGGTTGCCTGCGCGCGCTGGGTCTGCCCGCGCGTTACATCAGCGGCTACATCGCGCCGCGGCACGTTGGATCGGGCGAGGCCTATATCGGCGCCCAGGCCTCGCACGCGTGGCTTTCGCTATTCACACCCGGCGCGGGTTGGGTCGACCTGGACCCCACGAACGACATGGTGGCCTCCACGGAACACATCACGATAGCCTGGGGCCGGAACTACGATGAAGTCAGCCCCATCCGCGGCGTCATCCTGGGCGGCGGAAGCCAGAAGCTGGCCGTGGATGTGCAGGTCAGCCGCGTCTCGGAGTAGCGGCGCGGTTTCCCGGTCAATCGCCGCCGAAGAGCCACTTGGCGATGAAGAGGAGGAGCAGCGCGAAGATGACCCACTTGCCGATCACCTTGGCGCGCTCGGTGGGGTCGCCCTGGTTGAAGCGCTCCTGATCGGCCTTGACGTAGTCCTGGGCTCTGCCCATCAGGTTTCGGGAGGCGGCGCCGGCCTTTCCGACGGCCTCCTTCACGTCCTCGCGCTCGCTGAAGGCCTTTGCCTTTTCCTTTGCTTCCTGGCCGAGATGCGCCGCGCGGTCTTTGGCCGATTGCACTTCCCGGCGCTGGCCAAGCTCGCGGGCCTTGCGCGCGGTCACGGCGCCGATGGCCTTCGCGGTGGCCTTGAGCTCCTTCGCCTTCTCGCTTTCTCGGAATTCGCGCGCCTTTTCCGCCGCCTTCCGGCCCGCCTCCGCAGCCAGCTCGCGCGCGCGCCGCACCTCCTCGCGTTCGCTCAAATCCCGCCAGGTGTCCGCCATTTCCTCTTTGGCGATGCGAAACTGCGACTGGAAGGAGGATTCTCCCCGATGTTCGGACCCGGTGTCGACCGCGATGCCGCAATACGGACACGCCGGCTCGTCGTCGCGGTGGCGCAGGCCACACTGGGCGCAGGCGGGGTGCCGTCCGTCCTCGAAGGATTCGAGCCCTTCGAGGGACGAGCCGCAGCGGGCTTCGTAGCGGGCGGCTTCCTCAAAGTCCGGGCGCTCGGCGAGCGCGGCCTCAAAAAGATAGCGCGCGGTGGCGTTGTCGATGCCGAAAAACGCGCGCCCGAGCACATAATGGAGTTCCGGCGCGGGGGCTTCCACATCGCCCAGAATGTAGGGGCGCAGGGCGTCCCGGGCCTCGGGGATCTGGCCCGCTTCGATCTGCTGGAGGATTTGTTTGAGGCCTTCATGCTGCATGGCAACGGCTTTCCCTGGTTTGGCCCGCGTATTACACCTCGACCGTTTCGCCTTGCTTCTGAATGGTGACGTTCTTCACGCCCTCCTCGATCAAGGCGTCCTTGAGGGCTTCCTGGCCTTCCGGTTCGCCGTGCACGAGGAGGATATGCTCCGCGCTCTCTTTGAAACGCGCGCCAAATTCGATTAATTCCTTACGGCCCGCGTGCGCGCTGAATTCGTTCATCACTTTCACCTGCGCGTTCAGTTCGTGCTCCATCCCGAAGATGCGAATGGTGCGGCTGCGCTCGACTATCCGGCGTCCCAGCGTATTCTTCGCCTGGAAGCCGATAATCATGATCGTGTTCTTGGGGTTGGTGCAGTGGTTCTTCAGGTGGTGCAGGATCCGGCCGTGCTCGCACATGCCCGCCGCGGAAATGATAACAGCCGGGCCTTCGAATTTGTTGATCGCCATGGACTCCTCCACGGCGCGGATATAACGGATTTTTTTGGTGAGGAAGGGGTCGCCATTCTCCATCATCACCTTCCGGAATTCCGCGTCAAACGACTCGGTGTGAAGGCGAAACACCTCGGTGATGTTGACGGTGAGGGGGCTGTCCACGAAAACGGGCAGTTCGGGGATGGCGCCCTTCAGTTCGAGGCGCTTCAGGGCGTAGACGAGTTCCTGGGCGCGTTCCAGGGCGAAGGAAGGCACCACGAGCTTGCCGCCGCGGCCGGCGGTCTCGTTGATGATGCCGGCGAGTTTGCCCTCCATTTTTTCCATGGGGTCGTGGTCGCGGTTGCCGTAGGTGCTTTCCATCATCACCGCGTCGGCGGGTCCCGGTTCCCACGGATCCGAAAGAATGGCCATGTTCCTGCGCCCGATGTCGCCGCTGAAGAGGAAGCGGCGCCGCTTGCTGTTCTCCTCGTATTCAAGCTCCACCATGGCGGAGCCGAGGACGTGCCCGGCGTCGTGGAAGGTCATGAAGACACCGGGAATGACCGGGAAGCGGACCTCGTAGGGGATGGAGACAAAACGCTGCATGATCGCGCGCGCGTCGTCTTCGCTGTAGAGCGGCGGCACGAAGGTCATGTGCTTTTTCGAGAGCCATTCCGCGTCGCGCTTCTGTATGCGGGCGCTGTCCTGCAACATGATGGAGCAGAGGTCGCGCGTCGCGGGGGTGGCGTAGATCACGCCGCGGTACCCGAATTTCGCGAGCATGGGGAGGAGGCCGCTGTGGTCGATGTGCGCGTGGCTGAGTATCACGGCGTTAATCCGGTCCACATCGAATCCAAGGTGACGGTTCTTCTCGTCGGAATCTTTCCGGCGGCCCTGGAACATGCCGCAATCGATCAGGATCCGCGCGCCGTTGATCTCGATCTGGTGCTTGCTGCCAGTGACTTCTTCCGCGCCGCCAAAAGATGTGATTTTCACAGGGAGGCCTCCCGTTGCCGTACTACCGGCGGGTTTTCTCTAAAGGACTGAACGCAGCGCCGGACGAGGCGCTCCGGGTCGTCGTCAAATACAATTCGCGAGCCCGTCGGTTTTTTGATTACGGGCAGGAAATCGTCCACATGATCGGCCACGCCGCCCGTTCCCGTGAGCACGCCGATGAGGCGGCCCTCGTCATAGGCGATGGCGAATTCCCCGAGCGTGCCGGAGCGCCCGCCGGCGATAATCACGATGTCGCAGCTGCGGATGCCCGTGACCTCGCGGCCCATGAGCCCGCTGCCGGTGTAGATGAGCACATCGAGGTGGTCGGTCGGGGATCCGTAGCGCCCCACGTGTTCGTCGTAACTGATGGCGGGGGAGATCCCTATCGTCAGGCCGCCGGCTTCCTTGCAGCCGATGACGGCGTGATGCGGCAGGCCCGGGCAGCCGCCGGTAAGGATGGCGCAGCCCTCCTCCGCGATCGCGCGCCCGAGCAGGCGGCACTTCGCCACGAGCAGGTCACCCATCTCGCCCCCGGCGGAACCCATGACGCCGACTTTGATCCGGGCGACCTCCATGACATCTCCTTTTCGTGACTTCAGGCCGTTGTGGCCAGCAACTCCCGGGCGTGTTCGAGGCTGACTTTGGAGACGGAACCGTCCAGCAACCGGGCAATCTCTTTCTCCCGCGAATCGCCCGCAATCGGCTTGACGTCCGTGCGGGTGCGGCCATTGCTCGTCGCCTTTGCGACGGTGAAATGGGCATCGCCGGCGGCGGCGATCTGCGCCAGGTGCGTGATGCTCAGGACCTGGTGGGACGCCGCGATCGCGCGCATCTTCTTCGCCACCATCCGCGCCACGTCTCCGCCAATGCCGGCGTCCACCTCGTCGAAGATGAGGGAGGGTATTGTGTCGGCCTTGGCAAGGACGGTCTTGATCGCGAGCATAATCCGGGAGATTTCGCCGCCGGACGCGACCTGTTTCAGCGGCTGCATGGGTTCGCCGGGATTCGCGGCAAGCTGGAACACGGCGCGGTCGAAGCCGCTCAGACTCATTTCGATCGCCTGCAAATGCGCCTCGAAACGCGCGCCCTTCATGCCCAAATCCTGAAGCGATGTCGTGACCTCTTTGGCGAGCTTCTTCGCGGCTTTCTGGCGCGCCGCGCTGAGCTTTGCTCCCGCCGCCGTGATTCGCGCGCGCAGCCCCGCCGCCTCCTCCCGCAGCGCCGCCAATTGTTCGTCCCGGTTCTCGTAGCCGTCCAGTTCCGCGGCGGCCCGACCGCGGTAGGCCAGGATTTCCTCCACCGTCGCGCCGTATTTTCGCTTCAGGGCGCCGATCTGCGCATTGCGCCGGTTCAGGGCGTTCAATTCTTCCGGGTCGAATTCAAGTTCTTCGGTATAGCCGCGCAATTCCGACGCGATCGCCTCGACCGAGGCCAGGGCCTCGGCGAGCTGGGCCGACAGCGGCGCAAAACGCTCGTCAATCGCCGCCAGCTCCTCCAGATCCCGGCTCGACGCGCCCAATTGGTCAATCGCGGCGCCGTCCTCGCGCTCATAGAGCAGCGCATAGGCCCGCCGGGCCGTTTCGAAGATGGATTCCGCATTGGTAATGAGATTGATGCGCGCCTTGAGGGCCTCATCCTCGCCCGGTTCAAGCGCGGCCTCGTCGATCTCGTTCACTTCAAAGCGCAGAAACTCCATCTGGCGTGTGCGGTCGCGATCATCGCTCTCAAGCGCCTCGATGCGCCGCTCCAGCGCGCGGAAGGCTTCCACCTGCTCCCGCATTGCGGCGGCCTCGGCTTCGGTCCCGCCGTAGGCGTCCAGCAGGTCCAGTTGCCGGTCGGGTTTCAAGAGGGACTGGTGATCGTGCTGCCCGTGTACGTCCACGAGTTCGTCCCCGATATCCGAGAGCACCGAAATCGGCGTCATGACGCCGTTGATATAGGCTTTGCTTCGGCCGTCGGCGCCGATGGTGCGGGCGAGGTGCAGTTCGGGGCCGTCCAGGTCAATATCGTACTGTTTTAAAAGGGCCTTCAGGCGGCGCCCGGGCTTATCGATCAGGAAGATGGCGTCGATCTGGACCTTGTCCGCGCCCTGCCGGAGCACGTCGCCGGAGGCCCGGGTTCCGAGCACCAGGTTCAGGGCGCCGATCAGGATGGACTTGCCCGCGCCGGTTTCGCCGGTGAGCACGTTCAGCCCCTGCTCGAAATCGATCTCGACGGTGTCGATCAGGGCGTAGTTTTGGACGCGGAGGGTGGCTAGCATGGCGCGGCCTCGGGGCGTTCGAATTGGTGCAGATGGGCCAGGAATTCACGGTTGCCCGCGGGCCCGAGCAGGGGGGAGGGGATCACGTCCACCGATTGAAAGCCCAGATCGTGCGCCATGAAGCGGACGTCCTCGACGACCTGCCGCCGGACGGCCTCGTCGCGGACGACCCCGCCTTTTCCCACCTGATCCTTGCCCGCCTCAAACTGGGGCTTGATGAGGACGATGCCCTCGGGGGCATCGCCCAGTAGGGGGACCAGCGGCGGAACAACGAGCTTCAGGGAGATGAAGGAGCAGTCCGTCACAAAACGGGAGGGGGGCTCGCCCAGCATGTCCCGGGTGAGGTTGCGCGCGTTGCACCGCTCCATGACGACGACGCGGGGGTCTTGTCGGAGTGGCCAGGCGAGCTGTCCGTAGCCCACATCGACCGCGTAGACCATCCGGGCGCCCCGCTGGAGGCAGCAATCCGTGAAACCGCCGGTGGAGGCGCCGAGATCGATGCAGACCCGGTCTTGAACCGAAAACGGGAAGGCGTCGAAGGCGGCGGCCAGCTTTTCTCCGCCCCGGCTCACAAAACGGGGCTGCTCGCGGATGTCGAGCGGCGACGCGATCTCCATGCGCAGGCCGGGCTTGTCCAGCCGGTTGCCCGCGCCATCGAATACCTGCCCGGTCTGAATGAGCCCCTGGGCCTTGGAGCGGGAAACCCCCGCCTGTTGCTGTACCAGGATGTCGAGTCGTTCTTTCGCCATATATCCGCTTATGGAAACGTCCAGCAATTGGTGGTGCTATCCCGATTATACGCGATCCCGGCGCGGGGTAGACAAGCGCGGCCGAGTCGTTGATGAGACGGGGGTATGGCGGGGTCCGACCCGGTTGGCCCGACGTTGGATAGTGGCCCCGGCAGGGATTCACACCATGGTATTTCGAGTTCTCGTTTTCCCGGCAAGTTTTGCCGGTTTGGTAACATTTTAGCCGCCTGAAGCAGCAACGCGCGGAAACAGCACGAACGGACTGTTAATATACGAGGAAGCGCGGTAGGACGAGCGCATGACATGTCGTGATCGATGTGTACTTGAAGAGGCGCGGGTCCCCAATGCTTTCCGCTCCTTGGTACGCTTGGATCTTATTTCAAACTACTTACGTCAATTTATTTCCCGAGCTCCCTTTGCCGCGGACATGAATGGCTGCGATCCTGCATGCCCCGGCCAAGCAACACCGCATCGTCGCCAACGTCGACGACCTCACAACCCTATGCGAGGATGCGCGCCAGCATTCGAGGTCCGATTTCTTCGCGGTCATGAAAGCCAAACACGAAGTCGGGGAATCCCTCTCTTGCGAGGGTGCGATGGGAACCGGAAACGCGCTTCTCTGTCCATCCAATTCGTTTGAGGGCGGAGAGAACGCGGCTGGCCCGGGTGGCTGGCCAGGCGCTCATGCCGCGGTAAACGAGATCTGGATCGGTTCCACCGGATGCTCGCCCGCCTCGATGCGCTCGGCCATGACGCGGAGCGCGAGGGCCTCGGCGAGCGCGATGGCTTGCTCGCGGGTGGCGGCATACTTCAGCACACCGGGAAGCTCGCGCACTTCGGCGATCCAGCGTCCGTCTTCTTCGCATTCTGTTTCAATATTGAATTGCATGGTGCGCTCCTCCGGGGGCGGCATCGTTTCTTGTAGTATACACGAGCCGTATGCGGCGAGCGCGGTGAGCCGTCGGAGGGGCGACCGTATGGGCGGAAGGTGTTGGAGTAAACCCAGCACGTTCACTCTTTTTCCGCGCTGCATGAAAGAACGTCCCGCAGCACATACCGCCCGCTCTTTTTTCCGCCGACCTTCTCGACGAGGCCGGCGTCCAGCAGCGGATTGAGCAGGTCCATTGCGCCCTGGCGCGAGACGCCGAGGGCCGCCCACAATTCCTTCGGCGCCATGCTTCCGTGGTCGCGGAGCAGGTGCAGGAGTTCCTCCTGGCGCGGGCGCAGCACGAGCCGTTCGCCGGGCGTTATCTGGAAGGTCTGGATTCGAAGCCAGGCCCGTTCGAGGGTCTGCCGCAGGCCCGCCGCGCAGTATTCTATCCACGCACTCAGGTCGTCCTCCTGGCGGGGCACGGCGTCCAGCGCGGCGTAGTACGCCGGCCGGTTTTCCCAGAAGTATTCGTCGACCGCGAAAATGTGGTGGGTATCGAAACCGCGGCGGTAGAGATCCCAAAGGGCCAGCGCCCGGCCCGTCCGGCCGTTGCCGTCCGCAAAGGGATGAATCGCTTCGAAACGATAGTGGAGGATGGCGGAGGAGAGCACGGGCGAGAGTTCGCGTGAAGGGCCGTTCCACCATTCGAGGAGTTCCGACATCAGCCCGGAAACCAGCTTCGGCGGCGGGGGCACATACCGGCCCACCTGAACGGAAATTGTTCGATAGCGGCCCGATTCCCCCTGATCCATCACCTCGCCCGCGAGAATCTGGTGCAGGGCCAGGACGTCGTCCTGGCGGATGGGGTCGCGCATCGCGTTTTGTTCGATGTGGCGCAGCCCAGCGAAATAGTTCAACACCTCGCGCCTGGCTCGTTCCGACGGATCCGAAAGTTCGCGACCTTCCTCCAGCGCGCGCACCTGGACGAGGGTCAGCGGATTCCCCTCGATAGCGGTCGAGGCGTGGACATTGCGCGAACGCGCGTCCTTTTGCATCGCCGGAATCCACGGCATATCCACGGCGGCACTCAGAATGCGCGCCCGGAGATCCGCAATCCGCTCCACTTCGGAGAGCAGGCGCGGCGCGATGCTGAATTGTGGCAAATAGGCCATGACTCACCGTAGCAGTAAGTCAAGCATAAGTCAAGTTTTTGGTCAAGTGAGCCTTGTGGGAGACCGTCCAGGACCCTATTCATGCGCATGCTGCTGGAGGAGTACGTGGGGCGGACGCATGGGCGGAAGCAGGGGATTGTGACACGCGCCGCGGCCGGGTGGGGACTGCCTCCCGCGCCGCAATTACCGCCGCCGCGCAAGCGCGAACACCCGCCCCAATGTGCGGGTGGCTGTACCCCGGGGAAAACCTCGATAGCGGTCGAGCCGTGGACATTGCGCGAACGCGCGTCTTTTTGCATCGCGGGAATCCACGGCATATCCACGGCGGCGCTCAGAATGCGCGCGCGGAGATCCGCAATCCGCTCCACTTCGGAGAGAAGGGGCGGGGTGATGTTGAATTGTGGCAAATAGGCCATGACTCACGTACCCATAAGTCAAGCGTAAGTCAAGTCTTTGGTCAAGTGAGCCTTGTGGGAGACCGTCCAGGACCCTATTCATGCGCCGCCGGCTTAAGCGCATAAAATCCGACGCCGGCGCGCTGGATGTGGTCGCAGAGGGCATCGTTTTTCACCTCTCCCCAGAGAGTCTGGTCGACCTAGCAGGGGATGGGGAAGAGCTACTCGGGGACGAAGGAGGAACTGGCGAACCAGTTCCGGCGGCGGATGGGATGGAGGAATGTGTGGGGCGAGCCAGAGAACTTAAGTAAACCGAATTCCAAGGGAATGCTGCTGTCGCAGCAACTAACGCATAGTTCAATTTGAGGTTGCGGGACACTTCAAATATACACTCGATGCAAACAGGTCACAAAAAGACTAGGCACAAAGACAATACGAATGTGAGCAATCGAGTCGAATGACTAGCGACTATGACGACCTTGGTCGGAGTATTATGAAACCCGTGCATTCGGATCATATTGTCTGAAATCCCCTCGAATACCGAACCGACAAGATTTGATACAAGCACGCACCACCAAAGAATTGGAATTGGGCGTTCCCATCCCATGAAGAGGGCAAAAAGCGCGAAAAAGAAGGTGATGGCTGCAGTCAGCCCGTTCAAGTTATACACTTGCCACTCCTACAAGACCCGCCTTAGATCTCCACTTATCTCAGTGTCTATCCATTCAAACATTTTCAACTCAAAGCTTCAATTGTTAATCTAAAAACGAATCTAAGTCAATTTCTCCGAATAAGAGTTGGATCTCTGGTGAGAGAGAAGTCCCGGCTCATTGGAGGGCCGCAGAACGAACCGCCCGCCAAACCCGGAAGTAGGGCGATGACTAAGGTATTGTGTCGAACCGCACGTAAAACTCCTTCGGTACATCGCCAATCTGAAAGGCCAGTTCGAGGTCTGCGGGCACAGGGACGAAGATACGGTTGCTGGTCACGATAGTTGTTGTGGGAAACATCGCGCCGCCCGTTTGGTCGGTTTCCAGTGGGGCCCTGAGTTCTATGTCGTAATACAGGCTAAGTTCGCCAGTCGCATCCGTGAAGATATAGATTACCCTATGCGCACCCCAGATAATCTTTGTCGTATGCGGCCAGTGCAGGAACTCACCATCGCATTTCATCATGCGTTCGGAGAGAGCCAGGAACATCTGGAAATTATTGAGTTTGGGGTGCTGCGCCGAGACTGTAAGAACCTTCATGTCGCTCTGGAATCCGTCGCGCATAATCGGCGGAGCCGGCTCAATGCTATTCGCCAAGAAACTCGATTCATCACTGGCGATAATGTCTGGAAACTCACTCTCAACGCTGCCGACCTGATCTCGGCTGACCTGCTGCCGTTGCGTGGTACTGCGCCCCCGGGAAGTACGAAGAACTTCCGAAAATTCCACTTTTCCCGCGAGATAATCCGCAAGGAGCGGCTCGATCGCGCCGTAATCGCTATCTTGCAGGCGGAATAGTTCCTTCTGTTCTTTCAGTCGTCGGTAGAGCGCATCGCGACCTTGCTTTGTGGATGACGGTACGTGGTCGCGGATGTGCGGGTATAGATGTTCACGAACGAAATCCTTCATGAATCCGTCGAAGACTTCGCGCGACGTCAAGTAGCATTCGAGGACTATCTTTACTGGGTCAATGCTCCTGGCGATGGACAACTGTATCATTCCGTCATTCCTCTCGACATTGAACGACACACCGTGGCTAATGGTGGCGAACGCAGCATCGACATCGGGCATAAGGTAGTCATCAAGAAGTATCCCCCGAAGCCGCACAAGGAACATGGCCTCTTCCAAAGTCAATTCGCGATGGGGAATTCTATCTATGAGCGTGCTCTCCGGGACTTCCTCTAACCTAACGATTTGCGTGAGGTACCTCACTTGGAGCTTGCGCCGTGGATTTGCTTGGCTGACATGGAGCAAATTAGCCTGATCGCTGGCAAATCGATTAAGGATTGTCTGGTCTTGCCCCTTGTAATAGAACTTGCTCTTGTGGGGCTCGTATGCTGTGACTTCACCAAGAGAAATTGAAACCCCTTCAGGACGAACGGTAATCTTCACCTTCTCGGCAAGTGTGGTGAGATTGTGAGACATGACGTAACTTTGGAACTCTTGGTTGCCGTCAGCGGAATCGGTCCTAGCGATGTCAACGGACGCCTCGGCTTCGACCATCTCAACTATCGCGGCAACTTGCTGTACACTTTGGCGGCTAAGCGCTTCGCGTCCGGCCGTGGGAAGCAAAATATCGAGATTGACGAAGCCGCCCAGCCCGTAGTAACCCGAGACTGGAATAGGTGCGAGTCCAAACAAGTTGCGAAATCCATGAGTCGGCCCGCCCTGTTGCACAAGAAAGACTTCTCCATCAATCGGGCTGCCGTTCAATGAAATCTCCCTGAGCTGGACAAGCAGACGATGCTGTCCATTCAGCGAAACTTCAAGCGTTCCCGCGAGGTTGCCACGGGAGATTGAACGCGTTGAGACAATGGCATAGTTTGCTGCCCTGCTGGCCAGCGTGTCCGGGAAGCTCTGTTGGCTAATATTTCGACCGTTGACCGCTACCGGGACCGGGAGGAAACGAACGTACTGTTCGAGGTACTCGCAGACCCCGGCAGCGTCAATCGAGAACGATGGGTCTAGTTCCGCAATAATTAAGGTGCCGGATCCCCGGTCGTCAGAAATGCGCTCAAAGTCAATACAATCCTGTCCAATTTTGAGGTTATCGCGCCTAGCGCCGCTCACCAAAGTCACATCGGAGTTGATCGGTCGGGTTTCGACACGAAGATCTACACATACTCCGAAATTGGCCATTGCTCCGATCCCGAACGTGCCAATTACGCCGGAGCGCTGCGCGAGTTCGGACTTTTTACCGCTCGACCCGGCCTTCCAAAAATTGTTCCTGAGGACCTCTTCACTCATGCCGATTCCGTCATCGCGCACGGTCAACTTGCCCTCATTCACAGTGATCTCAATGTTTCGCTCGGCAGCTGGGATCTGTTCAACACAACAGCGCATAAGTATTGCATCGTATGCGTTCTGTACATTCTCCCTTAAGAAGGCTTTAGGGGAATCGTAGATCTCTGAAGTGAGAATCCTGAGAATCCTGCTGGTTTCCACCTCAAATGAGATACGTTCCTTTGTCTGATCGCTCATATCCTCACCTTTACAGCGTATTTGTTGCGCATTTCTATCACGGACGAATCCGTAGCTCCGCAGACCACTGGCAACTTGAGCACTTCGGCGAGGCGGGGCCGCAAGCCAAGCTCCCATAACGCATCCATGAGCGCAATCGTCTCAGCTGGGCCTTCCGGCGGATCGAAATTATCGACGACCGCCGACACGTCATGTAGTTGCTTGTAGCACTCAAGGAGCAGCCGGCGCGCGAGAGGATCCGCGTCATTGATCGCAAGCGGTGCCAATATGTCCGCCGCAGCTTGGAATTCTCCGGTGTTGTAGAGCGTCTGTGCGTTGTTCAACAGCATAGTGGTTCGATCAAGCCTGGCAAAGGGCTGAGGTGGCGAATCGAAAGTGAAATCGATGAAGCTTGTCCGGTTCGGCGGCAGAGAGCGGGGGCCGAAAATTGGCATATCCAATTTGTCATTCTGCATTTCCCGCAAATGAAGGCGTCCAGACCTAGCGGTCGGGTCGATCTCGATAATGTTGTAGGCGCGCCCGTGCCGGAAAGCTGCACCGCCACAAAGGGTGCCAGCACTGATGACGGTCATGCGCCGCTCTTGCACATGTCGGAACTTGATGTCGAGAAAGGCCGGCCGGTGTTGGTGCCCGTGAAATCCGAGACTGAAACCAATGTCAATCAGGTTCTGAAGGATTTCAGAATCCATATAGTCCGACGCAGTCGGTGATCCTTCCGTATTGTGGTGCCATACCGCGACGCGGATCGGTTCACGGGAGAGCGAAATATCGCGAAGCCAGGTGTCAGCCTCCGCTATACAGTCGGGGTGAATAGCGCCCTGACGGTTAAGCAAGTCGTTATTGTAACAGCTCGAGAACCCGACGACGGCGATACCGTAGTCGGGGTAGTCGAAGAAATCAAGCTGCCGAGTCGACTCCTTCCCATAATGTCGCTTACCTTCGTAGAATGCCTCGTAGAATTCACAAAACGCTGTAAGACGCTCGTCGTAGACGGTGGGGTCATCGATCTCGTAGAGAGCGAACTCCTCCCAACTCCAGCGAAACTTTGAGTTTGGGCGGAAGAGTTGGCCGACGAGAGCCCTTCGTGCATCCGGGTGGACTTCGCGTCTCTTAGTACTTCGGCGAAACACTTCATCGCTAACATCGTGGTTACCAGGGACGATCACGACGCGGTCTTTGTCACCATCGACGAATTCATCTGCGACAGTATTTAGAAAGGTGGTGGCTTCATCGTATTGGCGCTTGAGCAATACCTTCGCGTCAGCCGTATCGTGCTTGACTCCTTGGACGATATCACCGCTAACTATGACAAAGTTAGGCGCTGGGATTCTCGGATCCTCATTGGACGTATAATTGTCACGGTCCCGCATAAGCGTACTGAGCAGCACCTTATTGCTGATTGGATTACCAGGTTCACGGTGCAGATCGGATAAGTGAAGGATATTCAGCGTCTTTTCATTTGGCGTTGCCGTGTTCTGCATTGGTACCCCGTCCAAGTATAGTTCAGGTTAGATAATCCGCCTTACGTTCGTTACCGCGTTATTCTAAAAGATGCGGAACTACAATACCACGGTGATTGGCCCGTATTAAATCTCTCACCAGTGTTTAGAGTTCTCTTAATGGCCGCGTGGCGCGGGTGGAATCGGCGATGGCCCCGCAGCAATACGAAATTGCGGGCGCCGTGGAACAGGTGAACGTGGCGAAAGTGGTGCGGGAGACGGCGTTGAGCTATGCCGCGATGACCATCGATGTGCCGCGCATCGCGTTGGTTCCCCGGGGCGAGAGCGCGGGCCGCTATGTCGATTTTGATCTGGACTTGAAGACCATACGCCCGCAGCCGGTGGAGAGCGATCTCATTTCGCAGGGGCTGCACGACGCGAAACGATACAGCGTCAGCGGCGGCGACGGCATTGTTGAGGAGGAGCGGCTGGACGACTACCTGGTGCGCGGGCTGGCGGCGTTTGGCGACGTCAACTACGACGTGGATGCGCCCCTGCTGTACCGGCTGGCGGGGCAGATGGTGGCGCACCTGCGTTCGTACCTGAAAGACGACGACGAGGTGCACAACGTGCTCCAGTACCACCAGGCGCCGCTGGTGAAGCTCATCCACGCGCAGATGCAGGCGCATTACGAGGATATGACGGCGGAGTATGACGTGAAGGTGACGCGGGAGTTCACGACAATACGGGCCCTGCCGATAAAGGCGCCCGATGGCGAGGATGTGCGCGATTTTCGCCTGCCGGTGGAGGACAAGCAACGGATCCGCCGGATGGTCTTTGGCGGGTTCAGGAAATGCGTTTATCCGATGCAGCGCTTTGATGCGGACTCCGAGCGGCGGCTGGCGGTGGTGCTGGAGAATGACGATGCGGTGGAAAAGTGGGTCCGACTGAACAAGGGCGACATTCACATCCAATACGATCGCGAGGGGGCGTTGTACGTGCCGGATTTCGTGGTCGAAACGGGCGCGGCGAAGTATTTGTGCGAACCGAAGGCCGATAACGAGATGGGGGACGAGACGGTGCTTGCGAAGGCGCGGGCGGCGGCGGTGTGGTGCATGCAGGCGACGGCGCACGGGCAGGGCAATGGGGGCAAGCCGTGGCATTATCTGTTGATCCCGGATACGGCGATTCAGGAGAACAAGACGTTGCAGGGGCTGTCGGCGGCGCACCGGGTTGTGTCGTAGCGCCCGGTGCGCCAATTGGGCGTGCTTTGTCGCGGGCGGGCCGATGGTGCGCCGTGGCGGAAGCGCGGGCGATGCTTTAAGGGGGTTGATGGCGGATCGGGTTTCCCAGGCGCCGCTCGTGTGGGGTGGAATGGGTGGGGTCGGGGCGGCGTTGCTCCAGGCACACGAACGCGCCTCGGGCGCGATCGCGTGGCACGTTGGTTGTGGTGGATTGAAGGGGTGCGCGGTGTTGTGGGGGTGGTTGTTGCCGCGGGCAGGAATGCCCGCGATCCTGTCGATGGCGCGCCGCCGGCTGTTTTCACAGGGTTGGGCACCGTGGACGCGTGTCGGGAGAGCGCCGGTTCCGGGGGATATCGCATACGGGCGTGTCCGCGCCCCTGCGCGCCGGTCTTTCGTGGTTTGTGGGTGTTTGTATGCCCGCACCGCCAGGCAACACAATACGCGCTATAACAAATATGCCCCCGGCGCTGTTGGTCGCCGGGGGCTTTTCTTTGTGTTGTTTCGGGGGGATTAGCAGGGGAGCTCCCACTCCTTGCGGTATTCCTTGCTGATGAGGGCGGCGGCGTCTTTGTCGTTGGTTACCTGGCCCTTGATGTTGTCCCAGTGGAGCTTTTTGCCGGTGCGGACGGCGAGGTTGCCGAAGTTGACCATTTCGGTGAAGGGTCCGGAGTATTCGAAGCTTGAACCGGGGGCGGGGCCGCCCTTGATGCCGTCGATCCAGTTTTTGTAGTGGTTCCCGCCTTCGACGCGCGGGATGGTGGGCGCGGGGCGGGTGTAGTCCGCCATATTCACGGCGGGGAGCAGGCGGGACTCGCCGCCGTAGGTTCCGGTGGTGAGGATGCCGCCGGAGCCGATGTAGAGCGAGCCGTTGCCGCCGTCGCCGATTTTTTCATCGGCGGGGACGCCTTCGGGGCGCGGGGGCAGGTTGTAGATCTTCTCGCCGGAGGCGGGGTCGACTTTGAAGCCGTCGTACCAGAAGACATCGACGGGTTTCATGCCGGCGCGCGCGGGGAAGCTGTACTTAACGATGGAGGAGGTGGGCGGTGATTCGGGGGTGCTTCCCTCCTGGGCGATCAACTCGACGGTGTAATACGCGGCCTCATTGAGCTTGAGGGCGCGGTAGGCGGGGTCCATGATATGGCAGGCCATGTCGCCGAGGGCGCCGCAGCCGAAATCCCACCAGCCGCGCCAGTTGAAGGGGGCGTAGCCCTCGTTGTATTCGCGCAGGGGGGCGGGGCCGATCCAGAGGTCCCAGTCCATGGTTTCGGGGATGGGCTGCGCGGGCAGCGCGGCGGCCATGCCCTGGGGCCAGATGGGACGGTTGGTCCAGGTGTATACGGTCTGCACGTCGCCGATGGCGCCGTCCCAAAGCATTTCGCAAAGTTCGCGGACGCCGTCGCCGGAGTTGCCCTGGTTGCCCATCTGGGTGATAACGCCGGTCTCTTTGGCGAGATTGGTGAGGAGGCGCGCCTCGGCGACAGTGTGGGTGAGGGGTTTCTGAACGTAGACGTGTTTGCCCATGCTCATGGCGAGGTAGGCGGCCGGGGCGTGGGTGTGATCGGGGGTGGAGATGGTGATGGCGTCGATTTCCGGCATTTCTTCGAGCATTTTCCGGAAATCTTTGTACTGCTTCGCGTTGGGGAGCTTGTAGAAAGCTTCGCCGGCGCGGTTCCAGTCGACATCGCAGAGGGCGACGACGTTCTCGCCGAGCTTGTGGCAGTCCATGATATCGCCGAGGCCCTTGCCACCGGCTCCGATGGAGGCCACGTTGAGCTTTTCGTTGGGGGAGTATTTCTTGGGGACGACGCGGGCGGTGTTGGGGGCCGCGCTCTGGGTGGTTGCGCAGCCGCCGAGGGCGGCCGCGGTGGTGGTGGTGGCGGCCAGGAAGGCGCGCCGGGATAGCTTGGACTGATTCATGGAACGGTTTCCTCGTTGCGAAAGACACGTGCGGGGTAGGGGGCTCCCACCGCCCCGATACATCGTAGTATGGTAGCGCAACGGGCGGGAATAATCCATTCGGCGGGTGGACGGAGTGGACGCAGTGGGCGCAGTGTTGATGGAGGTGGCGGGTTTTGTTTCCGGCGGTTCAGGGGTCCACGGGGAGCGTCCATCCGTTCTGGTATTCTTTGGAGAGGAGGGCCTGGGCGGCGGGGTTGTTCAGGACGGCGCCGTTGGCGAAGTCGTATTTGACCTTCTCCCCCACTCTGAGCGCGATGTTCCCGACGAGGATCATCTCGGTGAAGGGTGCGGCGTAGTCGAAGCTGGAGCAGGCCGGGTCGCCGCCTTTGCAGGCCTCGATCCAGTTGCGGTAGTGTGAGCCGCTTACGCGGGGGAGGATTTCCGGGGGCAGGGTGTAGCGCTCCATGCGGGCTGCGGGGAGCAGGCTGGTGGTTGTGCCGTAGGTCCCCGTGCCGAGGACGCCGGCGGTCCCGATGAGGAAGGAGCCGCCGTCTTTGTCGCCGAGCCGCTCGCCGTTGGGGACGCCGGGCGGGCGCTGTGGCAGCTTGCCGCCGTCGTGCCAGTAGAGGTCGACCGGGGGCATGCCGGCGCGTTCGGGGAAGCTGAATTTGAGTACGCAGGCGGCGGGGGTCTGCACGTCGCTGCCTCCCTCGGCGAGGACGGGTTCGACGGTGAAGGCGGCAGCCTCGCCGAGCTTCAGGGCCCAGTAGGGGGCGTCGAGGACGTGGCAGGCCATGTCGCCGAGGGCGCCGCAGCCGTAGTCCCACCAGACGCGCCATTTATTGGGGTGGAGGATTTCGCTGTAGGGCCTGCGGGGGCCGCAGCCGAGCCAGAGGTCCCAATCGAGCTGCTCCGGGACTGGTTCGCCGGATTCCAGGGCGGCGGGGTCGCGGTGCCAGCGGCGTCCGGGGCGGTCGGTCCAGGCGTGGGCTTCGCGGACCTCGCCGATTTCGCCGGACCAGAGAATCTCGCAGAAGCGCCGCGCGCCGGCACTGGAGTGGCCCTGGTTGCCCATCTGCGTGACGACGCCGGTTTCTGCGGCGGTGCGGGCGAGGAGGCGCGCTTCCATGGGCGTGTGGGCGAGTGGTTTCTGGACGTAGACGTGCTTGCCGAGCTTCATGGCGGTGTAGGTGGCGGGGGCGTGCATGAAATCGGGCGTGGAGATGGTCACGGCGTCGATCTCGGGCATGGCCTCCAGCATTTCGCGGAAATCAATGAAGCGCCGGGCGTCGGGCAGGCGGTAGAAGGCCTCTTCGGCGCGCTTCCAGTCCACGTCGCAGAGGGCGACAACGTTTTCCTTGCGGCAGTTCATGATGTCGGTCAGGCCCTGGCCACCGACGCCGATGGCGGCGACGTTGAGCTTCTCGTTGGGCGATAGCTTGCGGGGGACGACGCGGGCATCGTTGGCGCGGGCCGTGGTGGCGGCGAGGAGCGCGGTGGTGGTGGTTGCGGCGAGGAAGGCGCGGCGGGTGAGGGTGTCGTGTATCATGGCGTTGGGCTCCTGTTGCGCTTGTCTTCGGGGCAGTGTATTCGACGGGGCGTGGGGAGGTTCAAGTTTCGGGAGACGCGCGGGACAACAGGGACAGCAGGGACGACGCGGGACGCGCTTTCCTACAGTAAAGGCCCCGCGGGGGGCGCCCGCGGGGCCGTGGATTAGAGATGCGATTGTATTATGCGACTAGCAGGGGAGTTCCCAGCCTTTGCGGTATTCCTTGCTGACGAATTCGGCGGGGTTGGGGACGTTGGTGACCATGCCCTTCTTGTTGTCCCAGTGCATCTTTTGCTCGGTGCGGATGGCGAGGTTGCCGAAGACGACCATTTCGGTGAAGGGGCCGGAGTAGTCGAAGTTGGATGCGGCCGCTTCGCCGCCCTTGCAGGCCTGGATCCAGTTGAGGTAGGGATCTTCGCCCTCGATGCGCTTGATGGTCTGCTCGGGCTTCTTGTAGTCGAGCATTTTCTCGTCGGGCAGGAGGCGCGCCTGGCCGCCGTATTCGCCGGCCGTCAGGATGCCGCTCTCGCCCACGAAATAGGAGCCGTTGCGGCCATCGCCGAGCTTCTGATCGAGGGGCACGCCGTCGGGGCGCTTGGGGATGAGCTCGCCGTCGTACCAGTAGACGTCGACGGGGGCCATGTCGCCGCGCGCGGGGAAGCTGTACTTGACGATGGAGGCGTTCGGGGCGGTCTGGTCGTTCTTGCCGGACTGTGCGACGACTTCGACGGTGTAGTCGGGGGCTTCAACGAGCTTGAGGGCCCAGAAGGCGGGGTCCATGATGTGGCAGGCCATATCGCCGAGGGCTCCGCACCCGAAGTCCCACCAGCCGCGCCAGTTGAAGGGGGCGTACTTGGCATTGTAGGGGCGCATGGGGGCGGTGCCGATCCAGAGGTCCCAGTTCATGGTTTCGGGGATGGCTTCCTCGTCGAGGGGCTTGTCGATGCCCTGGGGCCACACGGGGCGGTTGGTCCAGACGTGGGCTTCCTTGACCTGGCCGATGGCTCCGGACCAGACCATTTCGCAGAGGTCGCGGACGCCGTCGCCGCAGTGTCCCTGGTTGCCCATCTGGGTGGCGACGCCCATTTCGCGGGCGACGTTGGTCAGGAGGCGCGCTTCGGCGACAGTGTGCGTGAGGGGCTTCTGCACATAGACGTGTTTGCCGAGCTTCATGGCCATGTAGGCGGCGGGGGCGTGGGTGTGGTCGGGGGTGGAGATGGTGACCGCGTCGATCTCGGGCATGGACTCCAGCATCTCGCGGTAGTCTTTGAACTGCTTGGCTTCGGGCAGGCGGTAGAAGGCCTCGCTGGCGCGGTCAAAGTCGGGGTCGCAGAGGGCGACGACGTTTTCACCGTGGCGGTGGCAGGACATGATGTCGCCCATGCCCTTGCCGCCGGCGCCGATGGCGGCGATGTTGAGTTTTTCGTTGGGGGATTTCTTCCCCGGGACGACCTGGGCCGTGTTGGGCTGGGCGAGGGCGCCCGCGGCGGCCGTGGTGGTGGTGGCGGCCAGGAAGGCGCGCCGGGTCATGGCATTCTTGGTCATTGGTACTCTCCGGAGCGGCAAACCATGGGATGGGCCGCAGTTGTTTTTGAGTTCGGGCGGCGTTCCCCTGCTCCCTCCTGGAACACAGCGAGGATCCAGGGGAAGACGGCCCGCAACGTCATCCGGGTGAGCATAAAGATTTCCGGGGGGAAGTTCAAACTGGAGGTTAGTTGACAGTTGACAATGGCGGTAGTGGGTAGTGGGCGGAGTGGATTCGCTCGAGTGGGCTATTGATGGAGGTGGTGGGTTGGCGTTGCTCCAGGCACACGAATCCGCCTGAGGCGGAATCGCGTGGCACGGGAGAATTGTGTTGCGCCTTCGGCGCGTTGCGGGCGGGCCGTCCGCCACGGCGTATCTTCGACTCGCGCTCCCATTGGTCCGGCTCTTGTGGTTGGGAGGCGCGGTGATAGACAACCCGCGCCAGGGCGGGTTCGCCCTGGCGCGGGTTTTGTGGCCGGTTCGGCTACTGCTTACTTGTCGTCATCGTCGTCATCATCATCATCATCATCATCGTCGTCGCGATGTCCGCGTTCGTGGCGGGTTCCGACTTCGGAGACGAGTACAAGCTCGCCGGTTTCGGCGTCGAAGACTTCGATGACCGAGTTTTCGGTCATGGCGGGGACGTAGTCGCCGCGTGCGGAGACGAGGTTGATGTGGGCCTTTTCACTCTTCCGGACGCGCGCGTCGGCGATGAGTTCGCCATCGACGGCGACTTCGACCACGCGAATCAGGGTGAGATCCTCCATTTTGATCTTGAGTTGCCGGAAGTCATTGTGGGTCTTGAACCTGGCCTCCCCTTCGGCGTCGGGGTCCACGCCGGTGCTGACGAGGCGGAAGTGGAGGTGGAATTTGCCGCCGCGGGTGCTTTCGTCGTCCTCCACGGGAAAGTCGAGAATCGCGACGGTATTGGCGGCGAGGGATCCATCGAAGTTGAGCGCGCCGATGGCGACGACCTCGGCTCCGACGATGAGGTCGGCGGGGGTTCCGTTGGCGGTGTCGAAGTCATCGGGGAGGAAGATGGCGGCATTCAGGACATCCACGAGGATCTCGGCGCCGCCGCGGCGGACCACGATGAAGGCGTCATCGGGGTTGCTTTCGACGATCTCGCCGCGCACCTGGGCCTGGACGGCGTTGAAGAGGCCGACCTGCAGGTCGGGGATGAGCTGGTAGCCGCCGGCGTCGAGTTCGACGAGGGTAATGGCGCCGAGGTCGAAGACGAGGAGTCCGGCTTCACCCGCAACGACGGAAAAGCTTATTGGCACACGAAGGTTGCCGCCGTCGAGCAGGTCCACGGCTACGGGGGCGTCGGGCGCATCGGCGAAGACGGCCGCAGCTCCGGAAAGCGAGAGGACGGCGCCCTCGTATTCGCCCGGAGGTACGGGGGCAAGGTCGATCAGATTGGGCATGTTCAGGATGTCGAGCAAATTGAGGTCGAAGGGGGTGTCAATCACGACGACATTGGCCGGATCGCCGACCTGCTGGAGGGCGACCTGATCCACGGTGATCGTCAGGCTGACGAGCTCTTCCTGCTGAACCACACGGGCCTTGGGCACGCTGGTGGACTTGGCGCGCAGGCCGGCGTCGTTTGCGGCCACGAGCACGGTCAATTCGGCGTTCTTGGTCGCGGGCGAGCCACCGAGCGGGCAGCCCATGAGGAAGAGGGGAACAGTCAGGGCCGCAAGGGCCTGTTTCAATCGAAATGGAACCATGACGAAACTCCTTTCACGGTCTGTGGACGCCGCCGGTGGAAGACCGGCGTATACTTGACAGACTACGACCCGAGTCGCCGCGTGTGGCGTCCGAAGGCACGCGCGTCTATAGGATAAGAGAGGCGATTTCGGGCATATTCCGCATGGGAAACACCAGAATGGAACGCTTTTCGGGGTTTAGTGAAAAAAGTGCGCGGGATCGACGCGCTCTGCTTTCTTACGTTCCCCGGGGGTACAATGCACGGAACGTACGGTATCGCTAATGGGAGGCGTGGCCGGCGCGTGGAGGAATCGACTCGTGGACGTGGGATACCGGATTGCGTTGGCGATCGTTGCGGTTGCGCATGGCGTATTCAGCCGGCGTTACGTAAGGGGTGCGCGGGCGGGTGCGACGCTGTTCAAGGAGCGCGCCGAGGGCCGGGGGCTGGCGGCGGCGACGGGCGCGGCCTATGCGGCCTATTGCTTCACCGTGCTGGCCTTTATGATAAATCCGGCGTGGATGGGGTGGTCCGCGCTGCCGATTCCGCCGTGGCTTCGGTGGGTTGGCGCGCCGGTGATGGCGGCGGGCGCCGCGCTGCACATCTGGGGCATGCACCATCTCGGGAAGAACCTGACGATTAGCATCAGCACGCGCGCGGGGCATGCGCTGGTGACGTCGGGCCCGTTTCGGTGGATCCGGCACCCGTTGTATAGCGGGGGAATGTTGGAATCCGTTGGCGTGTGCCTGCTGCTGGCAAACGGGGCGGTGTCGGCGTGCGCGCTGGCGTTCTGGTTGCTGATCGCGTGGCGCACGCCGCTGGAGGAGGCGATCCTGGAGGACGCGTTTGGAGAGCGGTATCGCCAATACCGGGGCTACACGGGGCGTTTTCTGCCGCGCGTGACACGGGGCTGAGGATATTTGGGGCTTCTCACCGCCTTGCCACGGCCGCGCCGATCTCGTACACTGTGGGCTGTAGTGAGGATGAGGCGCGTCAAACAATAAAGGGGCCTGCCCGTGCGATATTGCCAATCACCGGCCGGTGGCCACGAGCTCATCTCTCGCAGATTCTTCCGGCGCTTTTTGACAGTGTTCCTGACCGCCTGGTGGGTTTCCAGCGCGCTGTACGATATCGCCGCGGCGGCGGAGGCCGCGAGTGGGGCCAAATCACTTGAGGCGCTGCTGGGGGATCGCCGGATCAGCCATCAGGGCCCGGATGGCGACACCGCGTATGGCGCGTTTCATGTCCGGGTGGCGTACAACGCGACCCACAATGAGTTTCTGGTGGTGTGGGCGGGGGACGATAACCGCGCGCCGCTTGTGGAGGGCGAATACGAGATTTTCGGGCAACGTGTGGACGCGTCGACGGGCGCGCTGCTCGGCGAGCCGGGATTCCGGATCAGCGACATGGGGAATGACGCGGAAACGAATCCGGCGACACGCAGGCTCTGTACTGCCTACGATCCCTTCCCGGTCTACAACGCCACGAACGATGAGTATCTGGTGGTCTGGGTGGGGAGCGACGACACGGCGCCGCTGTCGCCGGGGGAGTACGAGATATTTGGCCAGCGTCTGGATGGGGCGACGGGCGCGGAGATTGGCGAGAACGATTTTCGCATCAGCGACATGGGCGGGGACGGGGCCAATGGATTTGACGCGCAAGATGTCGCGGCCGCGTACAACAGCACGGACAATCTGTACCTGGTGGTGTGGTCCGGCGAAGACGACATCGCCCCGCTTGTTGAGGGGGAGTTTGAGGTATTTGGCCAGCTTATCGATGGCGCCACGGGCGCGGCTATCGGCGGCAACGACTTCCGAATCAGCGACATGGGCGATGATTCGGAGACGGATCCTTCGGTGCGGGATGATTTCGGCGCGGTCCGGCCCCGTGCGGCGTACAACGCGACCCAGAACGAGTTCCTGGTGGTCTGGTATGGAGACGACGATACGGGATCGCTCGTAAACGATGCGCGCGAGATCTGGGGGCAGCGGCTGGATGCATCCACGGGGGCCGAGCTGGGCGAGAACGACTTCCGGATCAGCGATATGGGCGCGTCGGACAGCGACACCACCGTTTTCGCCCGGGATCCGGACGTCGCCTGGAACGCGACCCGCAACGAATACTTTGTGGTGTGGCGGGGGGTTGACGACACGCCGCCGCTGGCCCCCTTCGAGTCCGAGATTTTCGGCCAGCGTCTGGATGGGATTACAGGGGCGGAGGTGGGCCAGAATGACATGCGCCTCAGCGATATGGGGGACGACACGGAGACCGACCCGCAGATCCGGGACGATTACTTTGCCTCGGAACCGCGGGTATGCTGGAATCCGGATGCCGACGAGTATCTTGTGATCTGGTCGGGCGAAGACGACATTGCGCCGCTGGTCAATGGTGAGTTTGAGATATTCGGCCAGCGAATCGCCGGGGTGGACGGATCGGAAGTGGGCGAGAACGACTTTCGCATTTCCGACATGGGCGACGACGGCGAATCGGACGCCGCCAAACGCGGGGCCTACCGCGCCAGCCGTCCCCATGTGGCCTACAGCACATCGAGCCAGGTTTTTCTCGTGGTCTGGGAGGGCGACGACGACAGTACGAACCCTTCGGACGCGACCCTGGTCGATGGAGAGATCGAGGCGTTTGCATCCCTGCTCCGAATTCCGAAACCGGGGCCCGCAATCGTGGAAGTGGGCCCGGTGAGCGTTTTCATGGACGAGGACGGCGATCCGACGCCCTTTTCACTAACGCTGAACGCGACTGGCGCGGATGCCGACGACCTGACGTGGAGCATCCAGACTCCAGCGGCCCATGGGGTGGCCACCGCGAGCGGCACGGGATCCTCGAAGGCTATCGGTTACGCACCGAATCCGGATTTTCATGGAAGCGACAGCTTTTCGGTGCGGGTGTTCAACGCGGATCTGGATACGGACACCATCACGGTGGATGTGACCGTGGAACCGGTCAACGACGCGCCGGTGGCTGTCGCGGATTCGTTCCTGGTGGCGGCGGACTCGTCGGAGAATCTGCTGGATGTGCTCGCGAACGACACGGATGTCGACACGGGAGACGTGCTGTCTGTGGTGGCGGTCGGGGCGCCGGATCAGGGCGGCCAGGCGGCGCCCGCCGACGATGGCGGAGGGGTGGTATATACCCCCGCAATGTCATTTGTTGGCGCTGAGACTTTTACGTATACCGTAAACGACTTGGAGGGTGAAGAAGCCATGGCCCTGGTCGAAGTGACTGTGGAGGCGGCAGGCGAGGGTGAGGGTGAGGGTGAGGGTGAGGGTGAGGGTGAGGGTGAGGGTGAGGGTGAGGGTGAGGG